>DASZOE010000641.1:0-1518 GCA_035550945.1 Acidimicrobiales bacterium | reverse complement strand
GTCCGTCCCCGACGACCAGGTCAAGGGCATCGACGTCCTGCGGGCCATCCGCAGCTTCGACCCCTGCATGCCCTGCACGACCCACATGGACACCGGCCTGGGCACCATCGTGCGGGAGGTCAACTCCTGCGGGTGCGCCCTCGAGTAGTCAACGCCGACTTCGACCGGGACGACCGGCCCCCCGGAGAGGGGGGCCGGTTCGCGTCCCCAGTACCGTCGCCGGGGCCGCTCACGCCCCCGTCGCCTGCTCCAGCACGCGCAGGATGTCGTCGCCGTAGCGCTCGAGCTTCACGGGCCCGATGCCCGAGCACCGCGACAGCTCGACCAGGCTCTTGGGGCGGCGTTCGGCGATCCCCCGCAGGTGGGCGTCGCTCATCACCACGTACGGCGGCATCTTCTCCCGGCGGGCCTGCTCCGTCCGCCACGCCCGCAGCGCCTCGAACGCGGGAACCGCCTCGCCGGTGAGCACGGCCGGCGGCACTGCGGCGCGCCTCGCGGCGTCGACCGGGGACCGCCGGGGAGCGGTCGCCACCGCCGGTTCGGCGGCGACCCCCGCCAGCTCGTCGAGGAACGGCGACGGGTGCCCGGCGTCGGCCAGGACCACGGCGACATCGCGGGCCCGGGTGACGGCGACGTGGAACACCCGGCGCTCCTCCTCCACGTCCTCGGCCAAGCGGTGGGGGAAGAGGCCGGCCGACGCCCCGAAGACGATCACCCGGGGCCATTCCCGCCCCTTCACCTTGTGCACCGTGGAGAGGTGGACGCCTTCCTCGGCCACGGCGTTCGGGCCACGCAGGCCGGCGGTCGGCACCGACAACACCTCTCGAAGCCAGGGCTCGAAGGTGGCGGGGTCGGGATGCAGAGCGGCCACCTGCTCGAGGGCCCAGAGGTCGTCACCGTGGGCCGAGCGGTCGGCCGACGCCCGGGAGGAGTCGAGGGCGTCGAGGGCCGAGTCGAGGCCGATGCGGCTGCGGACGAGGTCGAGGACCGACGCGGTGTCGCTCCCCGCCACCGCCTCGGTGACGAGCCCGATGTCGTCGACGTAGCCGGCGACCCGCTCGGAGTCGTCGCCCGACAGCCACTCGGCCAGGCGGCGCAAAGCGGCGACCGACGTCGTGGGCCTCCGGGTCATCATCTCGAGGACGTTGCGGGCGATCTTGCGCGGCGGGCGGCGCACGGTGGCGGTCACGTCGCCGGCGGCGATGTCGTCCGGCGCCAGCCCCATGCGCAGGTAGGCGAGGGCCGCGCTCGACCCCGTGCGGGACAGCACCTCGGGCCCCACCGCCCGGGTGCAGCCAACGCCCGCCTCGGTGAGCAGCACCTGGACGGGGAGGAGGACGGAGTTCACCCGGGCCAGCACGGCTATGTCGGCCGGGGGCACGCCCTCGTCCCGCCAGGCCGCCACCCGGTCGCGCGCCGCCGGGGCCAGCTCGGCCACCCGCTCCACGCCGAGCGCGCCGTCCACCCCCTCACGCCCCGGCCGTCTCCTCGGGTACAACCGCCGGCGCGTGCCCAAGG
>DASZOE010000640.1:0-1965 GCA_035550945.1 Acidimicrobiales bacterium | reverse complement strand
GGCGCGGGTTCCGGCTCGGCCTTCCGCTCGGCCTTCCCCTCGGCCTC
Source organism: Acidimicrobiales bacterium (assembly GCA_035550945.1). Lineage (GTDB taxonomy): Bacteria > Actinomycetota > Acidimicrobiia > Acidimicrobiales > AC-14 > DASZOE01. The sequence continues at coordinate 1,918 of DASZOE010000640.1, read as the reverse complement.
GGGCTCGGTGGCGACCGCCACCGGCTCCGCTCTCTCGGTCGGCTCGACCGCGGTCGCCAGCTCCATGGTGGCGGTGTCCTTGCCGTCCTCCCCCGCCGTCACGGCATGGAGGCGGACGCGGACCTCGGCCGCCGAGGGCCGGTCGGCGGGGTCCTTCACCAGCAGGTCGCGTAGCAGCGGGGCCAGCGCCGTCTCCCGCCGCAGGGGCCGGGGATCCTCGTTCACGACCGCGGTCATGGTGGCGATGGCCCCCCTCTCCGCGAACGGCGGCTCGCCCTGGACCGCGAACCACAGCGTGGTCCCGAGCCCCCACAGATCGGTGGCCGCGCTGGTCGGGAGGTTGGCCGCCTGCTCGGGCGCCATGTAGGCGGGCGAGCCGGCCACCGACCCCGAACTGGTGACCTTGGGATCGTCGATGACCGACGCGATCCCGAAGTCGGCGAGCTGCACGTGGCCGCTCTCGGACACCATCACGTTGGCGGGCTTGACGTCCCGGTGGATGATCCCCTCGGCGTGGGCGGCGGTGAGGGCATCGAGGACATCGAGGGCGATTCCCGCGGCCCGCTCGTCGGGAAGCGGCCCCTCCCGTTCGACGACCTGGGCCAGCGTGGGCGCCTTCACCAGCTCCATGACGATGAGCGGGCGTCCGTCCTCCTCGATGACGTCGAAGACGGTGACGAGCCCCGGATGGTTGAGGCGGGCCGCGGCGCGGGCCTCACGGAGAACCTTTCTGCGGACGCGGGCCTTCTCCTCGTCGTCCAGCACGGGCGGGAGCTCGATGGCCTTCACGGCCACATCGCGCAGGAGGAGCGTGTCGTGGGCGCGCCACACCACACCGAAACCGCCCCGGCCCAGGCGTTCCCGCCAGGCATAGCGGCCGGCCACCAGCTGGTCGTCGGCAGGCCGAGCCGGCATGCCCGGTGCCTACCCTGCGTGCGAAGCGACCATGCCTGGCCGCGGCCGAGCGACGCCGCTACGTGAGGGTGGCGTTGGCGACGGGCACCGAGAACGCCCGACACCACACGAGCACGGTCCAACCGGGGCCGGCGTCGGTGCCGGCGGGGACGGCGTAGTCGAGCACCCTTCCCCGGTTGCCCTCGAGGCCGCCCAGCGAGAGGCCCCCGGCCGACTGCACGTCGTTCCCCTGGACCAGGTACACCCGGGGGTCGGGCACACCCTCGATGTCGAAGTTCTCGAAGCGGACGACCAGTGACCCCTCAGGCGTGCGGATGAGCGACACCGAGCCCGACGCGTCGTGACCCAGCCCCCGCAACGACCCCGAGCCGACGCGGGTGGGCGCCGGGGGCGTGGCCGGCGCAGGCCCGGGGGTCGGCGCCGGAGCGGCGGCCGGGGCGACGGTCGTCGCTGTGGCCTCCTGACCCGGCGGAACGGCCTCGACGGGGCCGGTCACGAGCTCTCGGTTGGCGGTCTCGTCCACGTAGTAGGGACGGACGATCCAGGCGGCCAGCCCGAGGACCACGACGGTGAGCGCGACCGGGGGGAGCCACGCCCAGCGGGCGTAGCGGCGCAGCACGAAGGCGATGACCGCGTAGCCGGCGACGATGGCTCCGACGGTCAGGAGGCCCCGGCCGCTCTTGAACACCGTCCGGGCCTCGCGGTTCTTGTCCAGGAAGAAGAAGCCGAACGTGGCCAGCCCGGCGAGGAGCGGCAGGGCCTGCAGCAGCTTCACTCCCAGGTTGCGCTCCGGCGGCGCGGTCGACGTCCCCGCCGGCCCCCGCTGGTCGATCCCCGACGCCATGACCGCTCCCTCCGACCTTCCGACACCTGAACTGTGTCGTCGAGAGGCGGCCGCGTTACGCCGTCAGTGACCGCGGCGGCGGCGGAGGGAGTGGGATTCGAACCCACGGGGCTCGCGCCCAAGGCTGTTCAAGAGCCTCGCATTCGGCCGCACTGCCAT
>DASZOE010000639.1:0-2383 GCA_035550945.1 Acidimicrobiales bacterium | reverse complement strand
CGGGAAGGGCGCGCTCCGGCGGCCGTCGGTGACGAGCCATGCCGACACCCGCCGCCAGCCCACCCCGGGAGGCTCCACCTCGGCGATGAGCCGGCCGGTGCGGGCCGGGAGCCGCCGGCAGCGCCGGAGGAGTCGGACGGGATCGCCGCCGATGCCGATGTTCCCGTCGAAGAGCAGGGCCGTCCCCCAGCCACCCTCGCCGGGAAGAGCACCGAAGAGATCACGCTGGAGCACCGCCGCCCCCCGCCGCCGGGCCAGGCCCACGGCGTCGGGCGACGAGTCGACGCCGAGGGCGGGGACCTTCCGGGCCGCCAGGTCGACGACGAGGCGGCCGGGCCCGCAGCCCAGGTCGATCACCGGACCTTCCACGTCGGCCAACAGGGCACGCTCCTCGTTCGAGGCGGGGAGGTCCCATCGGTCGAGGTCGAGGGTGACGGCCTCCCCGGTGTCGGCGCGGACGAGGAGGTGGGTCGCGGCCCGCTGCGGGGCGGTGACGAGAGCGGTCACGCCGTGGCCACCGCCGGGACGAGGCCGAGGTCGCGGGCCAGGACCGCGGTGCGGGTGTGGGGGCCGGCGCCCGCCACCGCCGCCAGCTCCTCGGCGGTGTCGAAGTCCGACAGGGTGGGCAGGAGGGCGACGTCGAGGCCCAGGGCGCGGAGCCGCCGCTGCTGGGCGGCCCCCGTCTCGCTCGTGCTCATCGGGACGCCGAGGAAGGCGTCGGGCTCCGGACGTCGGAGACCGATGGCCCACCACCCGCCGTCGGTCGCGGGCCCGAGGGCGGAACCGGCTCCGTCGAGGGCACCGAGGGCGTCGTCGAGGAGCGCGGCGGTCACCTGCGGTGTGTCCATCCCTATCTGGAGCCCCGGTCCCCCGGCTGCCTCCCAGGCGGCAGCCAGTCGCTGGGCGAAGGAGCCCGGCGCCTGGGCGACGACGTCGAACCCGGGGGGCAGCCAGGCGCCCGGCTCTCCGTCGAGGGCGAGGATCCGGCGGCGCACGCCACAGCCGGCCACCGCGTCAAGGGTGTCGGCGAGGGCGGCCCGGGCCAGCTGCGCCGCCTGCTCGGGCGTGCACGGCGGGCAGAGGCGGGTCTTGACCCGCCCGGGGACGGGCGCCTTGGCCATGACGAGGATGTGCAACGGTCGCCCCTTCGCTTCCGCCCGTGACTGCACTGTCATCTTCCGGTGAGCATTCGTTACGGAGGTCGGACCGAGATGACCGCCCGCGGGGGCCGGAGGCGAGAAGGCGACAGCCCGTCCCCCCGAGGGGGACGGGCTGTCCGCGTTCCTGCGAGGCGGGAGCCTCCCTACATGGCCATCATGCCCGCGCCGGGTCGGGTCGGGATCGGCGGGGGGGGCTCCTTCTCGGGCTTCTCGGCCACCAGGGTCTCGGTGGTCAACAGCATCCCCGCCACCGACGCCGCGTGCTGGAGGGCGGAGCGGGTGACCTTGGCCGGGTCGATGACGCCCGCCTTGACCAGGTCCTCGAACTGGCCGGTGAGGGCGTTGAGGCCGATCGGGCCCTTCTCCTCCTCCGCCTGGCGGATGACGAGGGAGCCCTCGAGGCCGGCGTTCTGGGCGATCCAGCGCATGGGCTCCTCGAGGGCCTTGCGCACGATCGCCGTGCCGGTGGCCTCGTCGCCGTCGTTCTGCACGGCGTCGACGCCCTCGCGGGCCCGGACCAGGGCGGTGCCACCGCCCGGGACGATGCCCTCCTCGATGGCCGCCTTGGTGGCGGACACGGCGTCCTCGATGCGGTGCTTCTTCTCCTTGAGCTCCACCTCGGTCGCCGCGCCCACCCGGATGACGGCCACGCCGCCCGCCAGCTTGGCCAGGCGCTCCTGGAGCTTCTCCCGGTCCCAGTCGGAGGTGGCGTCGGCCATCAGCTTGCGGACCTGGGTGATGCGCTCGTTGACGGCGCCGGGCGCGCCCTGGCCCTCGATGATGGTGGTGTCGTCCTTGGTGACCGTGACCCGCCGGGCCCGGCCCAGGTGCTCGAGGGTGAGGCTCTCGAAGGTGAGGCCCAGCTCGGCGGAGACGACCTCGCCGCCGGTGAGGACACCGATGTCGGAGAGGGTGCTGCGGCGCCGGTCGCCGAAGCCGGGCGCCTTGACGGCCACGGCCGTGAAGGTCCCCCGCAGCTTGTTCACCACGAGGGTGGCCAGGGCCTCGCCCTCGACGTCCTCGGCGATGATGAGCAACGGCCGGTTCGTCTGCATGACCTTCTCCAGCACCGGGAGCAGGTCGTGCACGGCGCTGATCTTCTGGTTGGCGATGAGGATGTAGGGCTCTTCGAGGACCGCTTCCTGGCGCTCGGGGTCGGTGACCAGGTGGGGCGAGAGGTACCCCTTGTCGAACTGCATCCCCTCGGCGAACTCCAGCTCCAT
>DASZOE010000638.1:0-3875 GCA_035550945.1 Acidimicrobiales bacterium | reverse complement strand
CGGGAAGGGCGGGCAGGCCTTTCGTTCTCCACAAGTTCCGGACGATGGTGGCCGACGCCAGCGGGCGCGGTCCGGCTGTCACCCGCGGTGGCGACCCCCGGGTCACGAGGGTCGGGGCGTTCCTGCGGCGCTGGAAGCTCGACGAGCTCCCGAACCTGCTCGACGTGCTCAGGGGCGAGATGAGCCTCGTCGGCCCGCGCCCCGAGGACCCGCGCTACGTGGCCCACTACACGGCCGAGCAGCGCCGGGTCCTCAGCGTCCGCCCTGGGATCACCAGCCCCGCCACCTACCGGTTCCGCCACGAGGAGGCGCTGCTCCACGACGCCGACGACCTCGAGCGGACCTATGTCGACGCTGTTCTCCCGGAGAAGCTGCGTCTCGACCTCGAGTACGTCGGTCACCGGTCGCTTCTCGGGGACGCGCAGGTGCTGGCCGAGACGGTGGTGGCGGTCTTCCGGCGAGGTCGGGGGTCCCGGCCGCCGGGCCCCGGCTCAGAGGCGTAGGGCGTCGGCGAGGACGTCGCAGACCCGGTCGACCTGCTCGGCCGTCAGCGTCGAGTGGAGGGGCAGGCTGAGCACCCGGGGCGCCAGCTCGGCGGCGACGCGTGTACCGACGCGGCCGACGAGCGCGTGCTCGGCGAACCAGGGGAAGGTGTGGAGCGGTCGAAAGTGGACGCTGGTGCCGATGCGGGCCTCCGCCATACGGGCCCGGACGACGGCCCGGTCCGCACCGTCCGGCAGCACCACCGCCATCAGGTGATCGGCCCCTCCTTCGTCCAGCTGCCTCGGCACGAGCCGGACGTCGGGGATCCGGCTCAACTCCTTGCGGTAGCGGAGCGCCGTCTCCCGCCGGCGGGCCTGCATCTCCTCGTAGCGGGCGAGCTGGGAGCGCGCGAGCGCGGCGAGCAGGTCCGGGAGGTTGGCCTTGATGCCGGGACGCCGGAGCTCGTAGGACGCCGGCCCCCCGGGGCGGTACCTCGCCAACGCATCGCTGCTCAGGCCGTGCAGGCGGTGGGACCGGGCGAAGTCGGCCAGCGCCGGGCTCTCGGTGACGAGCGCCCCCCCTTCGCCGGCCGTCAGGTTCTTCGTGGCGTAGAACGAGAAGCAGGCGGCCACCGTGCCCCGCCCGGCGATCGGCCCGCGATGGTCTTCGGCCCCGAGGGCGTGGGCGGCGTCCTCCACGACGGGGACACCGGCGGCCGAGCAGAGCCGGAGGACCTCCCCGCTCACCGGGACCCCGCCGAAGTGGACGGCCACGACGCCGTCCAGCCCCTCCTCGAGCTCGGCCGCCAGCGCGTCCGCAGAGACGTTCAGCGTGTCCTCGTCGACATCGAGCAGCACCGGCCGGACGCCCTGGCGGGCCGGTGCAAGCGCGCTGGCGACGAACGTCCAGGTCGGGACCGCGACCCGAGCCCCAGGGGCGAGGTCGAGGGCCGCGAACGCCATCTCCAGCGCGGCCGTGCAGGACGCCACGGCCACCACCTCGGCTCCGCCCAGGTACGACGCCAGGTCCCGCTCGAGCCGCGCACACTCCTCTCCCGTCGTGAGCCACCCGCTCCGGAGCACCCGGGTCACCGCCTCCACGTCGGACTCGGTCACGTCCGGGGGCGCAAAGGCAACCACGTCAGGGGCCGTCGTCGTCGCCGACACCGAAGCAGCTTAACCGAAATAGGCAACTCAGGAAGAACGGTCGTGTCAGTCAACTTGTGCGAGTTAGTATCGGGACGTGAGCCGCGTCGAAACCACATCGCGTCCGGAGCTGGCCGACTACCTGCGGGTCCTGCGACGGCGGAAGGGCACGGTGCTCCTCACCGCCTTCCTCCTGGTGACGGCCGCCCTCGTCAGCTCGTGGCTGCAGACTCCGGTCTACGCCGCCAAGGCCAAGGTCCTTCTCCAGCCTCTGAGCACGGAGTCCCTCTTCGACGCCAACACCGGCGAGCGCAACGATCCCGCCCGGGTCGTCGACACCCAGATCCAGGTCCTCGAGAGCGAACCGATCCAGGATGCGGTGAGGGCCGAGCTCGGCGGGGCGCCGCCCGTCTCGGCCAGTGGCGTGGGCCAGACCGACGTCATCCAGCTGGTCGCCGAGAGCACGAGCCCCTCCCGCGCCGCCCGAGTGGCCAACGCCTACGCGCGTGCCTACGTGGACTTCCGCCGCAGGCAGGCGGTCGAGACTCTCCTGGCCGCGAGCCAGGAGATCGAGAGCAAGGTCGCCGCCCTGCAGGAGCAGATCGACGACATCGACCGCCAGGTGGACACCGCGCCGGATTCGCAAGAGGGGGCCGTCCGCCAGAACCTGGGTCCCGAGAAGGCCTCGCTCCTCCAGCAGCAGGCCGCCTTCAAGCAGCGTCTCGACCAGGTGCAGGTCGACGCCGCGCTCACCACCGGGCGGGCCCAGCTCGTGGCCAGAGCGGCCATCCCCCGGACTCCCGTCCGGCCCACGCCGGTGCGCACCGGGATCCTCGCCCTCGTCGCCGGGTCTGGCCTCGGCGTGGGACTGGCCTTCCTGCGTGAGCGCCTCGACGACTCGGTGCGGTCCAAGGACGACCTCGAGCGGGCGGCGGAGGGTGTCCCTGTCGTGGGCACCATTCCCCTGCACCCTGGCTGGAAACGGAAGGAGGAGGCTCGGCTGGTGTCGATGGCCGATCCGCGCTCGCCCGCCAGCGAGGCCTACCGCACGCTGCGGACGTCGATCCAGTTCCTCGGCGTGGACCGCCCGATCCGCAGCCTGCAGGTCACCAGTCCCAACGCCCAGGAGGGCAAGACCACCACGGTTGCCAATCTCGGCGTGACCATTGCCGACGCCGGGCCTCGCGTGCTCATCGTGTGCTGCGACCTGCGGCGCCCGCGCGTCCACGAGTTCTTCGGCCTCGACAACTCCGTCGGTCTGACGTCCGTGCTCGTGGGCCGGACCTCTGTCTCGAGCGCCGTGCAGGCGGTGCCCGGGCACCCCCGGCTGTTCCTCGTCGCCTCGGGCCCGTTGCCGCCCAATCCGGCCGAGGTCCTGGCTTCGGCGAACACGACCGAGGTCCTCGAGGCCCTGAACGACGAGTTCGACCTCCTTCTCGTCGACTCTCCTCCCGTCCTGCCCGTGACCGACGCCCTCGTGGTCTCCCGGCGGGTCGACGCGACGCTTCTCACCTGCTTGGCGCGGGTGACGACGAACAAGTCGGTCGAGAGAGCGGCGGAGCTGCTGACCCGGGTCGACGCGCCGTTGGTCGGGACGATCCTCGGCGGGGCCAGCATCCAACGCTCCGACGGCTACGCCTACGTGCACTACACGTCCGAGCCGCCGTGGCCGAAGGCCGGCGTGCCCAACGGCCAAGGGCACGGCGACCCGGCGGCGGTCACGGGCAGCTGGTACCGGCCGTCCGAGTGAGGACCAACTCGAGCGAATTGGACAAAATACTCTAATCCGTCTACCTTTGGCCCGTGGCCAGCACTTCCGGCGGCGTGAGGGTCGGGCACCGGGTCACACGGGGGTGGCGCCGGCCGGGGCGGCGGCGACTGATCCAGGCCGCGGCCGATGCGGCCGCCTGGGCGGCGGCCCTGGGGCTGGCGGTCGCCCTCGGCTCCGAGCTCGAGCCGGTTCGGGCCGACGTCGACGGCCTGGTGGCCATGATCCCGATCGCGGCTGCGGCCCAGGTGGCCGCCGGCCTCGGCGCCGGGCTCTACCTCGGGCGATGGCGGTTCGGCAGCTTCGACGAGGTACCGGGCCTGGTGCGCTCGGTGGTGGCGGCGACCGCCGGTCTCTTGGTCGCCCACGTCGCGCTCCCGGGCCTGCCGCACCCGCCCCCGAGCGTGCCCGTCGGCGCCGGGCTCGCCGCGCTCGTGATCATGGCCGGCGTCCGGTACGGGTGGCGGATGGTGGGGGAG
>DASZOE010000637.1:0-7816 GCA_035550945.1 Acidimicrobiales bacterium | reverse complement strand
GCGGGCCCTCGGGCCCGCGTCTTGGCGCGCCCGGAGGACGCACCCCGACAAAATGAGGCGATCGCCCTATCCAGAGATCCAGAAGTCCGCCGATCAACTTGGTACGAACCCCGGAGCGGGGATCACGGACTTCCTTGGAGGGAAGACAATGGACATGGTCAAGTACATGCAGACGGTTGTGGCTCCTTGGGTGCGGGCCCGCTTCGGCGAGAGCGAGCGTGGTGCGGCTCTGGTCGAGTACGCCCTTCTCCTCGCCCTGATCGCGGTGGTCTGCATCGTCGCCCTGCAGTTCCTCGGTGGCTCTGCGGCCGACAAGTTCTCCAAGGTCGGCAACTCGATCTCCGGCGCCGGCGCCTAGATCCGGCCGACCTCGGTCGAGAGGGAGCGGGCCTTCGGGCCCGCTCCCTTTTCCTTTGGGCCGGACCGGTGGCCGGTGACGCTGGGGCGGCTCGTCGTGAGGGGGGCCGTGGTCACCCTCCCACAGTCGCGATGCTGCGAAGTCGCGGTTCGCCGGCCCGGCCCTCGACCGAGAACAGCCTCACGCTGTTGGTGCCCGCCTGAAAGGAGCGGGGATCGAGCATGAGGGCGAACCGATGCGGTTGGTCGCCTTCCGCATAGAGCTTCGATGCACCGGCGATCTCGCCGTTCACCACGACGACCACCGCGGCGGGCGCCGCCGTACGGTGCTCCGCCACGAGGTGGCCCGTGAGGAGGGCCGGGACCTTCCTCGGCGCGGGCTCCACACGGTGGTAGGCGGAGAGGTCGTCGATCCTGGCCGTCACGGCCGCAGCGTCCGGTTCGACCACAGTGGCGAGGTCGAGCCCAACGAGGTCGGCGACCTCTCGCAAGACGTACGGACCTCGCCCCTCCCGACCGAGATCCATGATCCGGGACGGCGCCCCCTCCAGCACCTTGGTGAAGGCGCCCGGGTCGATCTCGAGTCGCTCGCCCGGCTCGTTGAACCACGCCTTGGCGCGATCGTCGCGGCGCCCCTCGACCACTGAGATGCCGTCGACCTCCCAGGGAATGCGCACTCCGGCCAAGGCCGCCACGGTGGGCGCCACGTCGACGCCCATGACGTTGTCATCCCGCACCTCGCCGGAGGTCTGCCCGGGAGCCTTCAGCAGGAAGGGGACCCATGCCACTTCGTGCTGGTTCTCCGGGAGCAGGACGCGGGTCGCCGCCGGCGGCGCAGGGGAGAAGCTCATGCCATGGTCGGCGGTCAACAGCACCGTGGCCCGGTCGTAGAGGCCCACCTGCTTCAGCCGGGCGAGGACCGCCCCGACGAGCCGATCGACCGACATGGCCTGGAGGACGTGACGCTGGTGGTTCACCAGTGCCGGCCACGGCTCCGACGTGCGCTGCTCGTAGTCCACCATGCCGAGGGGCCGGTCGTCGTACTCGGTCCCGTCGGGCAGGTAGTGCCACGGCGCGTGGGGGAGGAGGAGGTGGACGAAGTGGAACGGCGTTCCGTTGCCGTCGATGGAGGCGAGGAACCGCCCGAAGTGCTGCATCTGGTCATCCTGGATGCGCTCCAGGAGGAAGAATGCATCGTCTGCCCCTCGTGACCCCTGCGTCGACTCGACGGTGTCCTCCCCGAACCAGGAGGCGGCCCCAACCAGTCCGCCCGGAGCCAGTGTCCTCGCCCATATGTGCCCCGCGTCCTGCAGCAGGTTGCGCCGTGGCGTGGAACCCCACTCGTTGCTCGGACAGACCTCACGGGGGCACAGCGCGGTGACGGACTCGAACACGTGGAGGTCGTGGGAGTGGGCCAGCAGGGCGAAGAGGTTCCCCGGGTACTGCGAGGTGACCGGTGCCCGCCCCTCGGCGGGAAACCGGCCGGTGAGCATGGCCGGGAGGGCATGGGTCGTCCGGGCCGCGGCTCCAGTGGCATTGCGGAAGAACGTGGCGTCCCGTGCCAGGGCGGCGATGTTCGGGTACAGGCGTGCGTCGATCGTGCCGTCCTGGTCGAGAAGGCTGGCAAGGGGGAGCTCGTCGAGGACCATCAGGACGACCGGCAGGGCGGTGCCACCGGGGTTCGAAGCGATGACGTGTCCGGGAGCAGTCAGCAGGCCCGACACCGGCGACGTGAACAAGAAGAGCGAGGCGAACACCACAGGGGCCGGTGAGGCCAACCGCATCCAGAGGCGGATCGGCTCCCACCGGACGTAGACAGCGGCGGCGAGCACCGCGGTCAGGGCGCTCAGAGCCAGGACGGCGAGCCCTGGAGGCGAGACCGTGCGCTGGAGCAGCTGGAGCGCAAAGGTGCCGACGAGGCCAGCGACGAACGCGAGGTGCAGGGACGAACGGGCTCGGGACGAGAAGAGGAATCCGGTGGTCACCTCGAGGACGAACAGCACGAGCGGCGGCCCGAGCGTCACGACGACGACCATGAGGACGATGTCCGCGGGCCCCGCGTCCCGGAAGATCAGCAGTTCGCTCCCCCGGGCGAGGAAGCCAAGCACGGGCTGTGCCACGACGAAGGCACACAAGGTGAGCAGCTCGAGCAGGGCCGGCAGCGCGCCCCACCGTGGGATGCGGGAGGGCGAGGTCCCGAGCAGGGTGGTCATCGCCGGCGAAGGGCGTAGAGGACGCGCGTCCCCGACGACAGCTCCTCTCGTGCCTCCACGTCGAAGTGCTCGGCGACCTGGTGCTCGAAGCCGGTCAACGAGTAGTCGGCGTGGGCAACGGACTTGTTGGCAAGCAGCTGCGCCACCATGGGATCGTGGCGGTCCACGAACTCGACGACGGCCACCTCGGACAGCCCTGCCAGCCATTCGACCACTTGGGGAAGCGGGATGTTGGCGCCGATGGCCAGGTGGTGGACGAGGGCCAGCGCCAGCACCAGGTCGGGCCTCGGCCGCTCCAGGAGGCCAGGTCGCTCCCGATTTCGCCAGCCCAGCGAGGGGCTGGGATCGGCGAGGTCGACGACGAGGGGGAGGATGTTGCGAACCCCGGCCGATCGCAGTGAGCGGTACAGGAGCTCGACAGTGGCGTGGTCGGCATCCATGGCCACGACCTGCGAGGCGTGGGCGGCGGCGGCGCGCGCGTAAGTGCCGTCGTTGCACCCGAGGTCCCACACGAGGCGCGGCCGGGCGGACGAGGAGACGCTGTCCACGAACCTCAGCTTCCTGGCGCGGTCGTCGGCGGCATAGGTGTTGGTGGTCGGGTAAGACGTCCACGCGGAGGCCTCCGGCTGCCACGACAGCGTTCGCACGACGCCGAGGAGCTTGTCCACGGTGGCGATCATCGTGTCGCGACCGAAGCCCGCCTCGGCGAGGGCGGAGCGAGTGGAAGGTGTGGTGCCATGGGCCTTTCTCTCGAGGAACGCGTGCAGCACCACATGGCGGAGAACCCCCCGTCGGAGTAGGTCGCGCCGCGAGAGGAGGCGGCGCATGTCCTGCACGGGGATCCCCTCGAGACGCCCGCGGAGCCAGGGGTGGAAGTCCACCCCCACCAAGGACTGCAGCATCAGCGGGTTGAGGAACGTCTCGCAGAACTGGCGATATCCGGCCCAGGGACCGCCGTGGTAGGACGTGAACGAGGAGATGTCGATGAACACCGGTTCAACCCCCCGCCACTGCACGTTGTAGGCGTAGCCGTCCTTCGTCGTCATGCCCTCGGCGAGCGCCTCACGGAGGAGCTCGAGGTGGAGGGCGGCGCCAGCGGCGAGCATGCCGAACGTCCACTCGAACGGGTACGTCACGAATGGGATGCGCTCGTGCTCCACGACGCCAGCCCAGCCATCGCCGAGGCCCTCACGCCCGACGGCCACGTCCACGGTGCCGACCAGGCGCCCGCCGGCCACGGCCCCCTCGAAGAACGTCGCGCCCGAGAGGGCCTCCCAGTCGCTCCTCCCCTTCTCGCTCAACCGGCGCAGGACCCGCCCGCCTACGTGCACGACCTGACTGTCAGGATCGCGAAAGCTTCCGTCGTCCGCCCGACTGGATCCCATCGGGATCTCGGGGATCATGGGTGAGGCCGATGCGACGGTCAGGAACCGTGCTTCTCGGCTTCGGGCTGGACTTCCGAATCCACCGGTTCCCGGTTCCTGCGAAGGCGTTCGGAGGCTCGGCGCCAGCTGAGCTTGGCGGCGACAGCCGCCCCGGCGAACCCGGCGACCGCCACCTGGGCAATCAAGCTTCCCGAGTTCGAGTCGAGATAGGAAAGAAGCATCTGCCCTCCCTCTTGAGGTTGGTGTGTCTGCACCGGCGCTCAGACCTGCGGGCGAGCAGGGCCTGCGAGGTACGTTCCGCGCAGCACGGTTTAGCATTCCCCCTCACGCGGACACGGAGCACTCGACGACGATCCCGGCACGCACCGACCGAAGTGAAGATCCCGGCCGCGGCCCGGGAAGCCGACCGAGGACGGCGCTGGGCGCTACGGCACGGCGGACGCCGAGCGCCCAGCGGCCGTCTCTTGATCGTAGGATGCCCGGGCGGCGACAGGACGTGGCAGTCGCTGAAGTTTCCTGAAGAGGCGCCCCGCCGCCCTCGATCAGCACCTTCGCCCCGGCATGCGCCGCCTCTCGGACGTCGAACGCGGGGATGATGGGGGCCGTCTCGACCCCACCGAGATTGCTCGTGGTCGAGGACGACGCATCCTTGCGTTCGGCGGTCACCGCCGTCCTGGGCGCGGCCGGCTATGAGGTTCGAGCAGTACCCGACGGGTCGGAGATCGACGTGGTTGTCGAGGCGTTCCGGCCCGACATCGCCATTCTCGACGTCCGACTGCCAGCAGGACCGGACGGGTTCGAGATAGGCCGTGACATGCGAGCATCGCTTGGTATCCCTATCGTGTTCGTCACTGCCGCGGACGCTCTCGAGGATCGCCTTCACGGCTTCGAGATCGGTGCCGACGACTATCTGGTGAAGCCCTTCGCGATGGCCGAGCTCCTGGCCCGGGTGAAGGCAGTGCTGCGGCGAGCCGGCCGGCTCAGCTCGCCCACGTGGGAGGTGCGCGACGTCGTGATCGACGAGGCCAACCGGCTGGTGTCGCGGGCGGGAACGCTGATCCAGCTGACGAAGACGGAGTTCGATCTCCTGTGCGTCCTCGCCCGTGAACCCGGCAGGGTCTTCTCCAAGGTGCAGTTGCTGTCGGTGGTGTGGGGTTTCGAGGAGTTCGCCCCCAACCTGGTAGAGGTGCACATCAGCGCGCTGCGCCGCAAGCTCGAGGTGACCGGCCCTCGGATGATCCACACCGAACGCGGGGAGGGCTACGTGATGCGGCCGTGAGGACGGCGAACGGCGAGGTGCTCGGGCGTCTGGACGCGGTCGTGGCGGGAACTCGGCCGCGCCGCGGCACGCGTGCGGCGGTCCTCTTCGGGGGCATGGTGTCGATTCTCGGCATCGCGCTCGTCGACCATGCGACTGGCGCCCGACTCTCGCTCTCGGTCTTCTACCTCGTTCCCGTGGTTGCCGTCACCATCGGCGTCTCGTCCGGCATGGGATTCTTCCTCGCCGCCGCTGCGTCCCTTGCGTGGACCTTCGCCGACGCGTCGATCGGAAGCGCGGACCGCAGCTTCTGGCTGCAGACCTGGAACGGCATCCTCCGGTTCTCCACCGTGTCGCTCGTCGTTGCCCTTCTGTCGGCTCTCCGCCGCACGGTGGGGCAGGCACGGGCGTCGGAACGGCGCAGCAAGGAGTTCCTCGGATACGCGGCGCATCAGTTGCGCACCCCCGTCGCTGGCGTCCGCGCTTCGGCTGAGGCGCTCGTACTGACGGCGTCGCGTGCAGAGCGGGAGCAGCTGGCGTCGAATCTCATCCGCGAGGCCACAAGGATGGGCCGGCTCGTCACCTCACTTCTTCGCCTCACCCGGCTCGATCAGGGCGATCCACTCGAATCTCGGGCGTGCGACGTCGAGGCCGTCGTCGGACGCGAGCTCGAGCGCATCCGCGTCCTCGCTCCCGACCTGGAGCTCCGACTTCGGGTCTCGCCGGGACTGGAGGGACCGCTGCTACTCGATCCCGTCGCGCTCGGCGAGATCATCGCGAACCTTCTCGACAACGCCCGCCGACACGCTGCCGGACACATAGACGTCGTCGTCGAGGCGGCTGCACAGCAGCTCAGGATCGCCATCGGTGACGACGGCCCCGGTCTTCCCGTCGGCGGAGAGGGGCGTGCGTTCGACCGCTTCGTGTCTCTCGACGGCCACGGCGGCGCCGGACTGGGGCTTGCGATCGCCAGATCGCTGGCGGAGGCGCAGGAGGGTGCGCTGACCTATGCCTCCCGACAGTTCGTCGTCACCCTCCCCGCCATCACGCCGACCGGCGCCCTCGAATCGCCGGGGACGCGCCGGACGGCGTCGTTCACGTAGGCAACCACCGGGCTTGGTCCGCGTTCTCTCTCACCCGCGCCGGTAGACCACCCAGTCGGCGTCGCGGTAGACCTGCTGCCAGCCACCGCTGGCCCGCAGGATGGTGGCGAGGGCCAGCTTCCGCTCCCACAGCACGACGTCGACCCGGTGGCGGTCGAGCACCGTGGCCACCTCCTCGCGCCCTCCGAGCAGCGTGCGGTAGTCGGCGGAGACCGACGTCGGGAACATGTCGTAGCGGTCGTCGATGAAGACCTTCACCCGGCGCCCGTAGCGCAGCGTGAGGTAGTTGCCGACGAAGTCCTGGTGGGCGATCCGGTGCGTGGGCCGCAAGAGACCGGCGTCGTCCATGAAGGTGACGGCCGACGCGGGGTAGGGCCCGGTCCGCAGCGGATCGCCGATCCAGACCGAAGCTCCGAGCGCGACGAAGGCGGCGACGATCGTCGCGAGGAGGGCGCGGTTCAGCCGCAATCGGGTCGGTGGCGTGAGGTCGGCGCCGGGTCGGCGGCGCGGGGTGGCGCCCTCGGGCCGGCGGAGCGCCCGGCCCAGCACCGGCGCCAGCACGATGGCGGCCACCGGGAGGTTCCGCATGGCGACCAGGGCGGCGCCGAGGAAGACGACGACCGGCACGAGGTCCCGCCAGCTGACGCGGACGCGGAGGAGCAGGGCGAGGGCGACCACGAGGAAGACCAGCGAGAACCGCCCCGCGGCCGTCTGGAAGTCGGGCGACCGCCACTCGAGGATCGCGGTGAACGCGCTCCGCTGGTCGGCCAGGGTGAGCGGGAAGACGAGCAGGCGGGCGCCGAGGGGGTTTGCGATCGAGACCGCCAGCCCGGCCACGAACCCGCCGACGTACCGCATGGCGTCGTCGGGCCAGGCCCGCCAGTCCAGCCACTCACCCACCGCCCGCGCCCCGAGCCACGCCAGGCCCAGCGGGAAGGATCCGTGGCTCTGCACCCACAGCCAGACGAGAGGCACCAGGAGCCACGGGCTGCGCCGGCGCTCGACGACGGTGAGCAGCAGGGCCATGCACAGGAGCCCGAAGAGGAGGGGACGGGGCGACCAGAAGCCGGCGCCGGCGCCAATGGCGACGCCGCCGGCGAGGGTCGTGCGCAGCGGTGACCCGGCCCGGGCCAGGCGCACGATCACCAGGGCGAGGAGGGCGCACAGCAGGGCCTGCTCGAGGACGACGAGGCGGAAGCCGCCCAGGCGCTCGGCCCATCCGTAGGTCCACTCGGGGAGCCAGCTCTGCACCACCCACCGGCGACCGCCGGCGGTGAAGGAGTAGGGATCGGTGCGGGGGATGCCCTCCCCTCGCACCATGTCCGCGCCCGTCCGCAGGTGCGTGAACATGGAGTTGTCGCCGATGGGGCGCACCCCGAGACGGAATCCGAACAGGACGAGGGCGGCGACGAAGAGCGAGTCGAGGCGCGGCGCGCGCAGCCCGGCCAACCGTGACGTTCCGGCGGCCGCGGCGGCGGGGGACGCGGCACGGCTGCGACC
>DASZOE010000636.1:0-2582 GCA_035550945.1 Acidimicrobiales bacterium | reverse complement strand
GGACCCGGGCGCCGAGCAGGGGGAGGCCGCCCTTGACGAAGCCCTCCTCCCGTTCCCCCGCCGGGGGCCGGAGGGCGGACTCGGTCCGGACGACGACGGCGTCGGGGCCGACGCCCGAGAGGGACGACCAGTCGACGACCCGGGCCTTGCGGCCCTTGCCCACCTGGATCGCCACCAGCCGCAGGGTGGGGACGTCGACCACCGCGCCCTGCACCTCGCCGACGGTCTCGGCCGTGTCCCGGGCGACGACGCGCCGGCCCAGGGCGGCGCGCAGGCCCGTCACCGCCGGTTGCTCCGGCCCCGCGCCAGCTCGGCCCGGAACTCGTCGACGGCGGCGCCGAAGCCGGAGAGGTCGTCGCGGATGAAGGGCTCGGCCGTCGCCGGCACCATCAGGGCCTGGCCCGACACCGCGAGGGTGTCGGGGATGGGCAGGAACAGGCGCTGCCCGGCGTGGCCCTGCAGGTCCTCGTCGCCCTCCAGCTCGTAGCCCAGGACCGCACCGCTGTCGGCCGCGACCACGACGTCGGTGACCTTGCCCAACCGCCGGCCGGCGTCGGTCAGCACCTCGTTGCCCACGACATTGCCCACCCCTCCGGCCGAGACCTCGGCCGCCGGGCCGCTCCCCTTCTCCTCGCAGGCGTCGGTGTCGGCCACCATGACTGCGTCGCGCCCGATGGCGACCACCGACGAGATCGGCAGCACCGCCTTCATCGGCCCCTTCAGGAAGCCGCGCTTGTTCATCGTGAAGCCGACGAGGCCGCCCCGCTCGGGGTCGTACACGACGTCCTTGACGTCGGCGACGGCCTCGCCGTCGGCGATGCTCACGACCGGCAGGCCGCTGATCTCCGTGGCCCGCAGCAGGAGCCGCTTGTCGTCGCCCCGGGCGCTCATGCGCTACCCGCCACGCCGGAGCCGCCGAGGCTTGGCGGCGATGACTCCGCCCGCCCGGCGCCGGCGCTGGACCGCCACGAAGGCGGCCAGCGTCACGACCAGCAGCCCGAGGACCAGCAGCAGCACCGTCACCACGTCCACGTCCGCGACCTCCCTCGATCCGGGAGCGACCCTACCCGGGGGCGGGAGGGGCGAACCGGCTGCTTCCGGGCCCGCAGGCGGTGCTCAGCCCCGGGCGCGGGCTCGGGCGTGGTCGACGAGCTGGCGGAACAGCCCCTGCTGCTCGGGCCAGTCCTCGAGCAGCTCGGGGTGCCACTGGACGGCCACCACGTGGGGGCTGCCGGGCATCTCGATGGCCTCGACGGTGTCGTCCTCGGCCCAGGCCACGGCCCGGGTCCCCGGGGCCGCCTCGTCGACGGCTTGGTGGTGGATCGAGTTGACCTCCACCTCGGTGGCGCCCAGGGCCTCGGCCAGGTGGCTGTCGGGCTCGATCTTCACCTTGTGCACGCCCTCCCGCCAGCGGTCGTAGTAGTCGTGCACCTGCCCCGTGGCTGCAGGGACGTGCTGGATCAACGAGCCGCCCAGGGCCACGTTGACGACCTGCATGCCCCGGCAGGTGGCCAGGACGGGAAGATCGGCGTCGATGGCCAGCTCGAGGAGCCGGATGTCGAAGTCGTCGCGGGCGGGGTCGACGCCGTGGGTCTCGGCCACCGGCTTGGCCCCGTACCGGGAGGGCTGCAGGTCGCCGCCGCCGGTGAGGAGGATGCCGTGCACGGCGCCGATCACGTCGTCGACCAGGTCGGGGTCCATCACCGGCAGCACGACGGGGACGCCACCCGCCCGCTCCACGCCCTCCACGTAGAACCGGGAGGCGGTGTGGAGCAGCGTCGGGCCCACGCTCGTCTCCAGGACGCGGGGGTAGGCGGAGATGCCGATGACGGGCCTCACGCCGCACAAGATAGGAGGAGGGACCGGGTGGCGTGACCGGCTGCGGGGCCGACGGCTGGGCCGTGAAGCTCGTCGCTCCGCGTCTAGCGTTGTCCGGTGACCAGCCGCGATCTCGGCGAGCTGCTGACACGGCGCCTGAGGCGTTCTGGCGCCACGACTGGCCGGCCGCCTTCGAGGGGGGTGACCGACTGGCCAGCGCCCAGCTGTGGGCCGCCCAGGTGGAGCTCGCTCTGGACGTCTGGTCCCCGTGACCCGGCTCAGCCGGGTCGGCGTGAGTGACACGGTGGCCGACCGCCGTGCCCTCAGGGGACGGCGGTGGGACTGCGTGGTGGTGGGTGGCGGGCACAACGGCCTGGCGGCCGCCGCCTATCTCGCCAGGGCCGGCGTATCCGTCGCCGTCCTCGAGCGACGCGACCGCGTCGGCGGCGCGTGCACGTGGGAACGGCCGTTCGGCGACGACCGCTACGTCGTGAGCCCCTGTGCCTATGTGGTGGGCCTCCTCGACCCTCGCATCATCGACGAGCTCGACCTCCGCGGTCACGGTTACCGCGTCGATCTCGTGGATCCCCACCTGTGGTGTCCCTTCGAGGACGGCACTTCGCTGACCGTCTGGGACGACGACGAGCGCACGGCGGAGGCCATCGCCCGCCTGGCTCCGAGTGACGTCGACGGCTACCTGGCCTACACCCGCCTGTTCGCCCGCATCCGTACCGCGCTGCGAGGGCCGCCCCGCGACCTGTGGT
>DASZOE010000635.1:0-3026 GCA_035550945.1 Acidimicrobiales bacterium | reverse complement strand
CTCGCGGAACGCCTCGGCGGCCACCTCGCTGAGGGGGGCCACGGTGCTCGAGCCGTCGATGCGGATGGTGCCCGACAGGCTGCTGTCGCCGCCCGACCCCACCTCTTCGGCGCATCCCGCGGCCAAGGCCAAGGCGGCGACCGCCGCGGCCAGGCGGGCGGTCCTGGGGGGCGTGCGGGTCATGGCGTGGTGGCCTCCTCGTGGGTCGCCCGCGACACTACGGACTCCACCTGACGGCGCTCCTGCCGAAGAGTGACGTGCACACCAACATCGGGTGAACTCTTGGCCAAGAGCGACCTCGGCCCGCCGTCGATCCGCCCTGCCCGCCACTACGCTGAGGACGACGTGAGGTCCACCCGGGCGACGCTGAGAGAGGCCGAGCGAGCGGCGGCGGACGCCCGTCGGAGGGCGGACGCCCTCGAAGCCGAGGGCCGCCTCCTGCGGAGCGCCCTGGAGGCCCTGCCCCTCGGTGTGGCGGTGTGCGACGGCTCGGGCGCCCTGATCTACCACAACCGGCGCGTGGCCGAGCCGGGCGAGGCCCGTCCTTCGGACGTCCTCGTGTCCTCGGCGCTCAGCGAGGTGCTGGCCGGCGTGCGGTCGGGCGGCTCCCAGACCCGCACCCTCGACCTCCACGGCCCGCCGCCCCGGAGCTTCGTCGTGACCTCCGAGCCGCTCGTCGACGGCCCGGTCGCCGGCGCGGTGGCGGTGGTCGAGGACGTCACCGAGCGCCGGCAGCTCGACGCCGTACGCCGGGACTTCGTCGCCAACGTCAGCCACGAGCTGCGCACGCCGATCGGTGCCCTCGCGGTGCTGGCCGAGACGCTCGCCAGCGAGAGCGATCCCGACACGTCGAGGCGCCTGGCCGGCCACATCCTGGCCGAGACCGAGCGGATGACGCGGACGATCGAGGACTTCCTCGACCTGAGCCGGGTCGAGGCCCAGGCCGACCAGGGCCACGGCCCGGTGTCGGTCGGCACGGTGGTGACCGCGGCGGCGGCGCGGGTGGCTCCGGCGGCGGGCCGCCACCGGGTCCGTGTCGACGTCGCCGAGGTGCCCGACGACCTCGTCGTCCTCGGGAACGAGACGCAGCTGGTCTCGGCCGTCGCCAACCTCCTCGACAACGCGGTGAAGTACTCGGAGGCGGGCTCGAGCGCCGAGGTCGAGGTCCGGGCCAACGGCGCCTGCGCCGACATCGTCGTGCGCGACCACGGGGTGGGCATCCCCGCCCGCGACCTCCCCCGCATCTTCGAGCGCTTCTACCGCGTCGACCGGGCTCGCAGCCGCCGCACCGGGGGGACGGGGCTGGGTCTGGCCATCGTCCGCCACGTGGCCACGAACCACGGGGGGACGGTCCTCGTGGAGTCGCGGGAGGGCGAGGGCTCGACCTTCGTCCTGCGCCTCCCGGCGGAGCGGCCGTGACCGAGGCCTCCCCCGTCGTGCTCGTGGTGGAGGACGAGGCCTCCTACGTGGAGGCCCTCACCTTGGGGCTCGGTCGCGAGGGGTTCATCGTGCGCGTCGCCCGGGACGGCGCCGAGGCCCTCGAGCGGTTCGACGCCGTGCAGCCCGAGGTGGTGCTGCTCGACCTCATGCTGCCGAAGGTCTCGGGGATCGACGTCTGCCGGCAGCTCCGCACCCGCTCGGCGGTGCCCATCATCATGGTCACAGCGCGGGACGGCGAGATCGACACCGTCGTCGGGCTCGAGGTGGGGGCCGACGACTACGTCACCAAGCCCTACCGCATGCGTGAGCTGGTGGCCCGGATGCGAGCCGTGCTGCGTCGGGCCCCGAACGGCGCCGAGGCCGACGCCGAGCCCGACGACGTGCTGGAGGTGGGCGACGTCCGTCTCGACCGCCGCCGCCACGAGGTGAGGGTGGCCGGCGAGGAGGTCAGGCTGCCGCTCAAGGAGTACGACCTCCTGGAGCTGCTGCTGGCCAACGCGGCGCGGGTCGTCCACCGCGACACGCTCATCGACATGGTCTGGGGCCCCGACTACGTCGGCGACACCAAGACGCTCGACGTCCACATGCGGCGCCTGCGGGCCAAGGTCGACCACGACCCGGCCCGGCCGTCCAAGATCACTACGGTGCGGGGCGTCGGCTACCGCTTCGAACGGCCCAAGGGGGTCTGACCAGTGCCCGAGATCCGCAAGGTCTTCCACGAGGAGATGTCCGATCTGCGGGCCGACGTCATCCGCCTGGGGGCGATGGCGGGCGAGTCCATCGAGGCGGCCACCGCCGCACTGCTCGAGACCGACCTGCAGGCGGTCGGCGAGGTGGCGGCGGCCGATCGGGCCATCGACGACCTGACCCACTCCATCGAGGAGCGGGTGTACTTCCTCCTCGCCCGCCAGCAGCCGATGGCCATCGACCTGCGGACGCTGGTATCCGACCTGCGCGTGATCCACGAGCTGGAGCGCATCGGCGACCTCATGGTCAAGGTGGCGAAGGCCACCCGCCGGCTCTACCCGACCCCGCTCGAGCCGCGCATCCGGGGCCTGGTCGACCGCATGCGCGACCAGGCCGGCGCCCAGCTGCGCCTGGCCGTGGAGGCCTACGCCGAGGGCGACCTGGGCAAGGCCGCCGCCCTGGTGGACATGGACGACGTCCTCGACGACCTGCAGAAGGACCTCTTCCAGGCCATCTTCGCGAGCCAGCCGACCGACGACGCCGGCGTCCGCCGGGCGGTGCAGCTCGCCCTCATCGGGCGCTTCTTCGAGCGGGTGGGTGATCACGCCGAGAACATCGCCGACCGGGTGACCTACATGGTCACCGGGCACTTCCCCCACGAGGAGCTCTCCGCCCAGGGCTGAGGACCCGGTCCCGCCCGACCCGGACCGCCTGGGGGCCGTCCTGGGCGACAGGCATTGACCCGGAAAGCGAATAGTGTTCGGGGGATCGCACCATCGTGGCGGGGTCCCGACTCAGAGAGCCGGCAAACGGGAGGTGGCCGTGGTGAGCAGCAGGTTCCGTCGTCTTCTCGGCACCGCGGCCCTGGTGTCGCTGCTCGCCGGACCGGCCCTGGGCGG
>DASZOE010000634.1:0-2088 GCA_035550945.1 Acidimicrobiales bacterium | reverse complement strand
GTCTACCCCCGGCCGGTGGCGGCCGAGGTGGCCGGGGCCGACGGGGCCCCGGTCGGCGTCACCGGACGGTGCGCGATGACGGCCGCCCCCGCCCGGGTCTCCGTGGCCGGCGCCCGCTGGGCCGAGGTGGTGGCGTGGACCGGCCCGTGGCCCCTGGACGAGCGCTGGTGGGACGGGCCGGCCCGTCGCCGGCAGGCCCGCCTCCAGGTGGTGCTGGCCGACGGGTCGGCCTGGCTGCTGGCCCTGATGGGCGGACGCTGGTGGGCGGAGGCGTCCTATGACTGACCCGGCGCGCGAAGAGAACGGTTGAGGGGCGAGCCGTGGGCTGGCGCAACCCTCCCATCCCGTGGGCCGAGCTGGAGCGGCGGCTGTCCGACGGTCGGCCGCCCAACCACCCGGACAACGCCAACGGCGGGGACAGCCCGGCCTGGTCCCGCCGGCGCCAGCCGTACGAACCGGCCGTCCGGCGTCGTCCTGCCGACGTCGCCTACGCCGAGCTGCACTGCCACTCCAACTTCAGCTTCCTCGACGGGGCGTCGCACGCCGAGGAGCTGGTCGAGGAGTCGGCCCGCCTCGGCCTCGAGGCGCTGGCCCTCACCGACCACGACGGCATGTACGGGGTGGTCCGCTTCGCCGAGGCGGCCGCCGCCGTCGGCATGCCCACCGTGTTCGGCGCCGAGCTGAGCCTGGGCCTCACCAAGCCTCAGGCGGGCCAGGCCGATCCCGAGGGCACCCACCTCGTGGTGCTGGCCCGGGACCCCGAGGGCTACGGCCGGCTGTGCCGGGTGATCGGCGACGCCCAGGTGCGGGGCGGCCAGAAGGGCAGGCCCCGGTTCTCCCTGGCGGCGCTGGCCGAGGCCCACGGCGGGCACTGGCTGGTGCTCACCGGCTGCCGCAAGGGGGCGGTGCCGGCCGCCCTGGTGGACCACGGCCCCGCCGTCGCCGCCCGCCAGCTGGCCGACCTGGTGGCCTGCTTCGGCCGGGACAACGTGGCGGTGGAGCTGTGGGACCACGGCGACCCGCTGGACACGGCCCGCAACGACGCCCTGGGCGAGGTGGCCGTGCGGGCCGGCGTCGACCTGGTGGCCACCAACAACGTCCACTACGCCACCCCGGCCCGCCGTCCCCTGGCCACCGCCCTGGCGGCGGTGCGGGCCCGCCGGTCCCTGGACGAGCTGGATGGCTGGCTGCCTCCGGCCGGCTCCGCCCACCTGCGCTCGGGGACGGAGATGGCCCGCCGCTTCGCCCGCTACCCGGGGGTGGTGGAGCGGACCGCCGAGCTGGGCCGGGCGTGCGCGTTCGACCTGCGCCTGGTTGCACCCCGTCTCCCCGACTGGCCGGTGCCTCCCGGGCACACCGAGATGACCTGGCTGCGCGAGCTCACCCGCCAGGGGGCCCTGCGCCGCTACGGGCCGCCGGAGGAGGAGCGGGTCCCCGGCGCCTGGCGCCAGATCGACTACGAGCTCGACACGATCGAGCAGCTGGGCTTCGCCGGCTACTTCCTCGTGGTATGGGACATCGTCGAGTTCTGCCGGCGCTCCGGCATCTACTGCCAGGGCCGGGGGTCGGCCGCCAACTCGGCGGTCTGCTACGCCCTCGGCGTCACCAACGCCGACGCCGTCGCCCTCGGCCTGCTCTTCGAGCGCTTCCTCTCACCCGAGCGGGACGGGCCCCCCGACATCGACGTCGACATCGAGTCCGACCGCCGGGAGGAGGCCATCCAGTACGTGTACGAGCGCTACGGGCGGGAGCGGGCCGCCCAGGTGGCCAACGTCATCACCTACCGGCCCAAGTCGGCGGTGCGGGACATGGCCAAGGCCCTGGGCCACTCGCCCGGCCAGCAGGACGCCTGGTCCAAGCAGATCGACGCCTGGGGCCCCCTCTCGGCCACGGTCGCAGCTCGCGATCACGACATCCCGGCGCCGGTGCTCGAGCTGGCCCAGCAGGTGCAGGGCTTCCCCCGCCACCTCGGCATCCACTCCGGGGGCATGGTCATCTGCGACCGCCCGGTGGTGGAGGTGTGCCCAGTGGAGTGGGGGCGCATGGAGGGGCGCACCGTGCTGCAGTGGGACAAGGACGACTGCGCGG
>DASZOE010000633.1:0-1926 GCA_035550945.1 Acidimicrobiales bacterium | reverse complement strand
GGCCCAGGGCCGGGCGGAGCACCCTCGCTCGCCTCGGGAGCAGTGCTCGCCGCCACGGGGGGGCTCACCGGTGCCTCCTGGGTCGCCACGGGAGCATCCGCAGTGACGGGAGTTTCGGTGCGATCGGTCGGTACGTGGTCGGACATGGTGGTCGTTCGCCTCTTTCGGACAGTCTCCCGCCCGGGTTCGGGCTCGTGTCGGGGAGAACGGCGACCGTGGGAAACCGGTCACCGGCGGGAAAATTCTACCCCTCCCCCATTTCACGCGCCGCGGCGGTCGTTCAGCCCTTGGCGTCGGCCCAGCTCCCGCCCCAGGACAGGTTCACCTCCAGCGGGACGGAGAGGTCGCACGCCCCGCGCATGGCGTCGAGGGTGAGCCCCGTGACCTGGTCCTCCTCGGCGGGCGGGACCTCGAGGATCACCTCGTCGTGCACCTGGAGGACGAGGCGGCTGTCCAGCCCCGCCTCCTCCAGAGAGCGGTCGAGGCGCACGAGGGCGACCTTGAAGATGTCGGCGGCCAACCCCTGGATGCCGGCGTTCATGGCCTGGCGCTCACCGGCCTGGCGGAGGCGGTAGTTGCCCGAGGACAGCTCGGGGATCTGCCGGCGCCGCCCGAAGAGGGTCTCGGTGTAGCCCCGGTCCCGCGCCTCGGCGACGGTGCGCTCCATGTACGAGCGGACGCTCGGAAAGGCCCGGAAGTAGGCGGCGAGGATCTCGGCGGCCTCCTCGGTGGGGATGCCCAGGCGCTGGCCGAGCCCGTACGCCTCCATCCCGTAGGCCAGCCCGTAGGAGACCATCTTGGCCTTGGACCGCTGGCCCACGGACACCGCCCCGGGGTCGACCCCGAACAGGCGGGCGGCCGTCGCCCGGTGGATGTCCTGGCCGGACGCGAAGGCCTCGATGAGCCCGGGGTCCTCGGCCAGGTGGGCGATCACCCGCAGCTCGATCTGGTTGTAGTCGGCCACGAGGAAGCGGCAGCCCTCGGAGGGGATGAAGGCGGCCCGGATGCGCCGGCCCTCCTCGGTGCGGATGGGGATGTTATGCAGGTTGGGACGGTCGGAGCTGAGGCGGCCCGTGCGGGCCACCGTCTGGTTGAAGGTGGCGTGGATGCGCCCATCGGGACCGACCTCGGCCAGCAGGCTCTCCCCGTAGGTGGAGCGCAGCTTCTCGACCTCGCGGTAGCGGAGCAGGGGCTCGATGATCGGGTGCTGGCCCCGCAGCTTCTCGAGAGAGGCGGCGTCGGTGGAGAAGCCGGTCTTCGTCTTCTTCTGGGGCTGGAGGCCGAGGCGGTCGAAGAGCACGGCCCGCAGCTGCGGGGTG
Organism: Acidimicrobiales bacterium; assembly: GCA_035550945.1. Taxonomy (GTDB): domain Bacteria; phylum Actinomycetota; class Acidimicrobiia; order Acidimicrobiales; family AC-14; genus DASZOE01. The sequence goes on along the minus strand of DASZOE010000633.1, from coordinate 607 downwards.
GAGTTCACCTTGAACGGCTCGCCGGCCAGCTCCTGGATGTGGACCTCGAGTTCGCGGCCCTCGGCCACCAGCCCCTCGTGGAGGCCCCGGAGCTGCTCGGCGTCGACACGGACCCCGACCTTCTCCATGCGGGCCAGGACGCGGACGAGGGGCCGCTCGACGTCCTCGTAGAGGAGGCGCAGGCCCCGGCTCTCGAGCACGCCGGCAAGGGTCGGGGCCAGGCGGGCCACGGCGACGGCGTGGCGGGCGGCCTGCTCGGCGGGATCGGCGGCGGTGCCGGCCAGGTCGAGCTGGCCGGGGGGCGGGGCGTCGGGAGAGCGCACCTCGAGGCCGAGATAGCGCAGCGCCAGGTCGTCGAGGACGTACTGGGCCTCCGCCGGGTCCACCAGGTAGGCGGCGATCGCCGTGTCGAGGTCGAGGGAGCGGACGTCGAGGCCGAGGCGGTCCAGGCCCCGCATGAGGGCCTTGGCGTCGTGGACCTGCAGCGGGGGTCCGGATTCGGCCAGGAGATCTCGCAGGGCGGCCTTTCCCTGTTCCCTTTCGATCAAGTCCCCGCTGATCCACCAGGCCCGTTCGCCACCGGCGGACAGGTCCTGTCCCTCAGGGG
>DASZOE010000632.1:0-1903 GCA_035550945.1 Acidimicrobiales bacterium | reverse complement strand
GCGCATGGGTCGGAATTGAACCACGGTTTGGCCGTTCCGGGAATTCCGCACCGCTGGTCGCCGTCCCCATGCCGTGACGGTGTGGCACCTTGGAGGTGTGGAAGTGGGCCCTCGGCCGTGGCGTCTCACCGGCGAGTGCATCGTCGGGCTGGCCCGGGGCGGCGGTGGACGGAAGGCTCTCCCCGCCGACATCGAGTCCCTGCCCGGCCCTCGACTGGTGCTCGGGGCGCAGTACGACGAGTCCCCGGTGGGGCCGTACCGCGAGCTGGCCGTGGCCGAGCCCGCGCGCCTGGGGACCCGCGTCGGGATGTGCGTGACGACGATGGTCGTGACCACTGCCGAGTCCCGCCGGGCGGGAAGGGCCAACTGGGGCCTCCCGAAGGAGCTCGGCACCCTCGAGTGGCTTCACGACGGGGACGCCCGCGTCCTGCGCTGGCTCGAGCGTGACGTGGTGCTGCGGGCCACCCCGGTGGGGCTGCCACTGCCCGCCCTCGTCCCGTTCCGGACCTTGCAGCGCCGGGCCGACGGCCCGGTGTCGGCGCTGGCCCGGGTCCGGGGCCTGGCCCGGCCGGCCAAGCTCGAGGTCACCGTCCCCGACCACGACCCCCTGTCCTGGCTGGCCGGCGGCCACCTGGGCACGGTGGTGTCCAGCGCCCGCCTGGTGATGGGGGAGGCGTGCCCGCCCGAGACCGCCGCCGTCCTCCGCCGGGCCGCCCGGCGGGCCTCCCGTTCGGCGCCCGAGCCTGCACTATCCTCGGTCTCCCACCCGGGCGATTAGCTCAGCGGAAGAGCGCTGCCTTCACACGGCAGAGGTCGGGGGATCGAGACCCTCATCGCCCACCGTAAAACCGCAGGTCACAGGGGGTGCCGCTCGCCCGCCTCTCTGCGAGAAGCCGATTTACCCCGCGGATACCCCGCGGAATTTTGCGGCACTGTCAGCGCGAGGAGGTCACCGGCGGCTCTGACGGTGCCTTCGCGAGGCCGTCGAGGGCCGCCAGCACCGCCTCCTCGTGGCCCGGAAGCAGGTGCCCGTAGCGGTCCAGGACGAGCGCCACCGACGTATGCCCGGCCCACGTGGCGATCTGTTTGGGGCTGGCGCCGGCGGCGATCCACAGCGAAACGGCGGTGTGGCGGAGGTCGTGCGGGCGCAGAGGGGCGAGGCCGGTTCCCCTGATGGCCGGCTGCCAGTGCCGCGCTCGCCACGCGTTGGCCCGCAGTGCCCCGCCCCCGCCGCCCGGGAACACCAGGTCGTCGGGCCCTCCTCCGCAGTATTGAGCCAGGTGCTCGTCGAGCAGCCCCGCAACCGATGCGGGGACGGGGACGGTGCGGTTGCCGGCCGCCGTCTTCGGCGCGTTGAAGATCAGCTGTCCCTTCACCTCGACGGCCGTCTCGATCACGCGGACCTGGCGGCGCAGCAGGTCGACTCGGGCACGACGAAGACCGGCCAGCTCACCCAGGCGCAGCCCGCAGTAGGCGTCGAAGACGACCATCGCGCGGTAGCGGGCGGGCATGGCATCCGCGACGGCGACGATCTCGCCCGGCGTGAGGAAGCGCATCTCCCGGCGCTCGACCCTCGGTAGCGGGACGTTGCGACAGGGCGACTGGGCGATGAGCCCGCCGTCGACCGCGGCCCGGAGAACCTTGGAGAGTGTCTGGTACGCCTTGTGCACGGTGGCCGGCGCGAGACCGGATGCCGTCAGGTCGGCCACCCACGCCTTGACGTCGAGCTGCGTGATGCGACCCAGCGCCGCGGTGCCGAACACGGGCAGGACGTGGTTGCGCAGGTACGCCTCGTCTCGGGCGCGTGAAGACGGGCGAAGGTTCACTGTGGTCGCCCACCACTTCTCGACCCAGTCATCGAAGCGGACCCTGGCATGGACGGGATCGCGCCACTCGCCCAGCT
>DASZOE010000631.1:0-3898 GCA_035550945.1 Acidimicrobiales bacterium | reverse complement strand
GGGAAGGAAGAGGGCGGCGAGGAAGCGCCCCGCCAAGTCCCGCAGCTAGCCCTCGTACGGGCTTCCGGGCGAGCCCTCGTCCAGCACCAGCCCCATCACCAGCGCGTCCCAGAGCGCCCCGTCCCGCCGGCGGTAGTGACGGCGCAGCCGCCCCTCCTCGACGAAGCCGAGCTTGCGATAGAGGGCGAGGGCCGGCCGGTTGTGGGGCCACAGCTGCAGGGCCACCTTGTGGGCGCCCCACCGGCGGGCCTGCTCGACGGCGGCCGTCACCAGGGCCGTGCCCACGCCCCGGCCGCGCCACTCGGCGGTGACGAACATCCCGAGGCTGGCGACGCCTGTCGCCGCCAGTTCCAGTCCCAGGTGTCCGACGATACGGTCGTCGACGACGGCCACGAGGTGGGCCACTCCGGCGGCGGCGGCGAGGTCGGCCCGCAGCTGCTCCGCCCTTCTCTCCCGGTCGACGGGCGCCTCGGTGCCCAGCCAACGGCCCTCGGCCGCCACCGCCGCCAGCAGCTCCACTACCGCCGGGACCTCGGTCTCGGTGAGCGGGCGCACGACGACGTCCGCCCGCGGCGCGGCACCCTCGCCGCCGGAGGCCGTCAGAGCCGGCGTCCCGCCCGGTGGACGACGCGGCGGGCGAAGGTCCAGGGGGCGTGGCGGGAGAGGGTGGTGAAGACCCGGTAGCCGATGCCGGGCACGAACGTGGCCCGGCCCCGCCCCAGCGCCTCCAGCCCGGCCCGGGCCACGCGGTCCGCGCTGCGCCACACGGCGTCGGGGAGGGCGTCGGTGCCCGACTCCGAATGGTCCTGGAACTCGGTGCGGGTGAAGCCGGGCATGAGGGCCAGCACGGTGACGCCGCCGCCGCGCACCTCCTCGTGCACGGCCTGGCTGAAGCTGGTCAGGTAGGCCTTGCTGGCGCCGTAGGTCGCCCAGTTGGGAAGGGGCTGCACGGCGGCGATCGACGACACGTTGACGACGCCGCCCCCGCGCCGGTCGAGCATGCCCGGGAGGGCGGCGCGGGTGAGGCGCACGGGGGCGAGCACGTTGACCCGAATCTCCTGCTCCTCCCTCTCGATTGCCAGCTCCGCGAAGCGCCCGTGGGTGCCGAACCCGGCGCAGTTGACGAGGAGGTCGACGGGCCGGTCGGCGTCGGCGAGGCGGCGCTCGACCGAGCCCAGCTGCTCTGCGTCGGACAGGTCGGCGACGAGGACCTCGGCCTCCGTTCCGTGGGCGGACCCCACCTCGGCGGCCAGCGCCTCCAGCCGCTCCCGGCGACGGGCGACGAGCACCACGTCGGTACCCCGCGCCGCCAGCGCGAGGACGAAGGCGCGCCCGATCCCGCTCGACGCGCCGGTGACCAGCGCTCGCGGCCAGTGAGGACCGTCGTCACTTCCCCGAAAGAAACGCGACAGACGGTGGCCGGACATCGGGAAATGCTACCGGTGACCCACGTCGCTCCTTCGCCCGGCGAGCGCCGGAGCGCCGGAGGTAGGTTTTCCAGCTTCAGGAACAGGGGGGAGGCGCGGATGGACGCGGGCAACACCGCTTGGGTCTTGATCTCGGTCGCCCTGGTGCTCTTCATGACACCGGGGCTGGCGTTCTTCTACGGGGGCATGGTCCGGTCGAAGAACGTGCTGGGGATGCTCATGCAGAACTTCTTCGCCATGGGCCTGGTGAGCGTCCTGTGGGCGCTCTTCGTCTTCACCCTGGCCTTCGGCGGCGACACCGGCGGGGTCATCGGCAACTTCGACTTCATCGGGCTCAAGAACCTCGGCGACGTCGACCTCGCCCTCCCGGGCTACGAGGGCGACTTCGCCCTCTCCGTCCCGCCCCTCGCCTTCGTCGCCTTCCAGCTCATGTTCGCCATCATCACGCCGGCACTCATCACCGGCGCCACCGCCGACCGCATGAAGTTCGCGGCCTACGCCGTGTTCCTGGGCGTGTGGCTGGTGCTCGTGTACGCGCCGGTCGCCCACTGGGTGTTCAGCCCCAACGGGTGGCTGTTCGAGGAGGGGGCGCTCGACTTCGCGGGCGGCACCGTCGTGCACATCAACGCCGGCATCGCCGCCCTCGCCCTCGTCCTGGTCCTCGGCAGGCGCCGAGGATGGCCCGGGGAGACCATGCCACCGCACGCCCTTCCCCTGACGCTGCTCGGCACGGGCATCCTGTGGTTCGGTTGGTTCGGGTTCAACGCGGGTTCGGCCCTGAGCTCGGGCGGGGTCGCCGCCCAGGCCCTGATCAACACCCATCTGGCCGCGGCCGCGGCCATGCTCGGATGGTTGCTCGTGGAGCGGGTCAAGAGCGGCCACGCCACCACCCTCGGAGCGGCGTCGGGCGCGGTGACCGGGCTCGTCGCCATCACGCCCTGCGCCGGGTTCGTCGGCGGGGTCGTCCCGCTCGTCATCGGGTTCGTCGCCGGGGCGGTGTGCTTCCTCGCCATCCAGCTCAAGTTCCGTTTCGGCTACGACGACTCCCTCGACGTGGTGGGCGTTCACCTCGTCGGCGGGCTCGTGGGGTCGCTGCTGCTCGGCCTCTTCGCGGACCTGCGGGTGAACCCAGGGGGCGCCGACGGCCTGTTCTTCGGGGGCGGGTTCTCCCTCCTGGGCAAGCAGGTGCTGGCTGTCGCGGCCACGATGGTGTGGTCCTTCGTGGCGTCGGTGGTGATCGCCAAGGTCATCGACGCCACCATCGGGCTGCGGGTCACGCCGGACGAGGAGGCCGAGGGCCTCGACCTCACGCAGCACTCGGAGACGGCCTACGCCTACGGTGAGCTGGGGATGGGAAGGCACGCAGGATGAAGCTGATCACCGCCATCATCAAGCCGTTCAAGCTCGACGACGTGAAGGACGCCCTCCGCACGCTCGGCGTGCAGGGCATGACCGTGTCCGAGGTGCAGGGCTTCGGTCGCCAGCGAGGGCACACCGAGGTCTACCGCGGGACGGAGTACACGGTGGACTTCGTGCCCAAGGTGCGGGTGGAGGTGGTCGCCGACGACGCCGAGGCCGACCGGGTCGCCCAGGCCATCGTGGACGCGGCCCGCACCGACAAGATCGGCGACGGGAAGGTGTGGGTCGTCCCGGTCGAGGGGCTCGTCCGGATCCGGACGGGGGAGATGGGGCACGACGCTCTGTAGCGCCGCGAGGCTGCCTTCGTGACGCCACAGGACTTCCGCGCCGCGCGGGACGACCTCGTCGGGCGGAGCGAGGTCAAGGGAGGGGAGTTCTGCCGGGCCTACACCGCGCTGGTCGACTCCTTCCTCGCTTCCCTCCTCCCGCCCGTCGACGGCATCGCGCTCGTCGCGGTGGGGGGGTACGGGCGGGGAGACCTGTGCCCGGGGTCCGACATCGACGTGCTCCTGCTCCACGGCAAGCGGGCACGCGACGTGCGGTCGTTGGCCGAGGCCGTCTGGTACCCGCTGTGGGACTCGAGGGTCAAGGTGGGCCACGCCGTGCGCACGGTGAAGGAGGCGCTGGCCCTGGCCTCCGGAGACCTGGAGACGGCGACGTCGCTCCTCGACGCGCGGCTGGTCGCCGGCGAGGCCGACCTGGCCGCCGACCTCCGGGAACGGGCCTGGAAGCAGTGGCAGGCCCGTTCCGGCAAGTGGCTGGCGGCACTGGCCAAGTCGGTGCTCCAGCGCCACGAGGCCGCCGGTGAGGTCGCCTTCCTCCTCGAGCCCGATCTGAAGGAGGGCAGGGGAGGCCTGCGCGACGTCCACGCCCTCCGCTGGGCCGAGGCCGCTCACCGCATCCTCCTGGCCGGGGACGACGCCGCCCTCGATGCGGCCCACGACGTGCTCCTGGCCACGCGGGTCGAGCTGCAGCGGCGGACGGGCAAGGCGTCGGACCGCCTGCTGCTCCAGGAGCAGGACGCGGTCGCCGCCGCCCTCGGCGACCGCGCC
>DASZOE010000630.1:0-2919 GCA_035550945.1 Acidimicrobiales bacterium | reverse complement strand
TCGGCATCGGCGGAGGCGGCGTCAACGCGGTGAACCGCATGATCGACGCCGGGCTCAAGGGCGTCGAGTTCATCGCCGTCAACACCGCCGCCCAGGCCGTGCTCGACACCGCCGACCTGAGCCGGCTGGCTGTCGTCGACGTGCGGGTACCCCGCGCCCCAGTCTTGACCCGGCGTTGCCGATGTGGCTAAAGTTCAACGAACGAACGAGGGTGCTCGAGCTAACCCTCAAGTAGACCGTTAGGTCGTCCCTGGCTCGACAGAAGTGCGACGCTCCGTCGCTCGGGGAGGCTCCTGCACACATGGCCGGGGCAGCGCAGAACTACATCGCCGTCATCAAGGTCGTCGGCATCGGCGGAGGCGGCGTCAACGCGGTGAACCGCATGATCGACGCCGGGCTCAAGGGCGTCGAGTTCATCGCCGTCAACACCGACGCCCAGGCGTTGCTCATGAGCGACGCCGACGTGAAGCTCGACATCGGGCGGGCGCTCACGCGCGGCCTCGGGGCGGGCAGCGACCCGGAGGTGGGCCGCCAGGCCGCCGAGGAGCACCGCGACGAGATCGAGGAGGTGCTGAAGGGCGCCGACATGGTGTTCATCACCGCCGGCAAGGGTGGTGGCACCGGTACCGGCGGCGCCCCCATCGTGGCGGAGATCGCCCGCTCCCTCGGTGCCCTCACCATCGGCGTGGTCACCCGGCCCTTCTCCTTCGAGGGGCGCCGCCGGGCGGTGCAGGCCGACGCCGGCATCCAGCGCCTCAAGGAGAAGGTCGACACCCTCATCATCATCCCGAACGACCGGCTCCTCACCGTGTCGAACGACAAGACCTCGATGGTGAACGCCTTCAAGATGGCCGACGAGATTCTGCTCCAGGGGGTGCAGGGCATCACCGACCTGATCACCACCCCGGGACTGATCAACACCGACTTCGCCGACGTGCGCATGGTGATGAACAACGCCGGCACCGCCATCATGGGCATCGGCACCGCCTCGGGCGAGGGGCGGGCCGTCAACGCCGCCCGGGCCGCCATCACCAGCCCTCTCCTCGAGGCCTCCATAGAGGGCGCCCGGGGCATCCTGTTGAACATCGGCGGCGGCACCGACCTCTGGCTGTTCGAGGTCAACGAGGCGGCCGAGATCATCCACGGCGTCGCCCATCCCGACGCCAACATCATCTTCGGCAGCGTGATCGACGACAGCATGGGCGACGAGGTCCGGGTCACGGTCATCGCAGCCGGCTTCGAGCTGTGGGAGGACGACCGGATGGCGGTCCGGGAGGAGCCGAGGGCTCCCGTCCGCGACATGGGCATCACACCACCCCCGGCGCCGGATCCGTTCGCCACCGGCATCGACGAGGAGCTCGGCTTCGACGACGACGACGACTTCGACGTCCCCTCGTTCCTGAGGTAGCCCTCGTGGCCCGGCCCGCCAGCCGAGTCGGGCAGGGACCTCTCCGGTGGGCCGGCGTGGTCTGGACCGGCCGCCGGGAGGGGGATTTCGCCGAGCCGTGGCGGGGATCGCCGCCCTGGGCCGACGTGGTCGACCGCCCGGTCAGCTGGCTGCGCCAGGTCCACGGCGACCGGGTGGTGGTGGCCGCCCACCCCGGGGCGGCCCGGGGCGAGGAGGGCGACGCCCTGGTCACCGCCCACCCGGAGGCGGCCCTCGCCGTGGTGACGGCCGACTGCGCGGCGGTGGCGCTGGCCAGCCCGGAGGGTGTGGTGGCCGCCGCTCACGCGGGATGGTCCGGCCTGGAGGCGGGGGTCGTGCCGCGCACGGTGGAGGCCATGCGGGCGCTCGGCGCCATCACCGTCGAGGCCGCCCTCGGACCGTGCATCCACGCCGAGTGCTACGAGTTCGGGCCGTCCGATCTCGACCGGTTGGCGGACCGCCTGGGGCCCTCCGTGCGGGGCGTGACGGCGGGCGGGGCGCCTGCCCTAGACCTGCCCGCCGCGGTGGGCGCCGCCCTCGCCGAGGCGGGCGCCGAGCTCGTCCACGACGAGAACGTGTGCACGGCGTGCGCGGCCGGCACCTACTACTCGCACCGGGCCCGCCACGAGCGGGAGCGCCAGGCGCTGGTGGTGTGGCGGGGGTAGCCGAGCGGCTGGCCGAGGTACGGGCCCGCATCGCCGCCGCCGGGGGGGACGCCGGCGCCATCACCCTGGTGGCCGTCTCGAAGGGGGCGCGCCCCGCCTCGGTGGCCGCCGCCCGGGAGGCAGGGTTGACCGACTTCGGCGAGAACTACGCCCACGAGTTGGTGGCGAAGGCGGCCACGGCCGGAGCGGGGGCGCGCTGGCACTTCCTCGGCGCCGTCCAACGGCGCAAGGTGCGGGACATCGCCCCGCTCGTCCACCTGTGGCAGTCGGTCGACCGGCTGGCCGAGGGCGAGGAGATCGCCCGCCACGCCCCCGGGGCGGGGGTGCTAGTGCAGGTCGAGGTCACCGGTGACGCCGGTCGCAATGGCTGTCGCTGGGACGAGGTGCCGGGCCTGGTCGACGACCTGCGGGCGCTGGCGCTCGACGTACGCGGCCTCATGTGCATCGGACCCCGCCACGATCCCCGCCCGGCATTTCGGCGCCTGTCCGTCACCGCCCGCGCCCTCGAGCTTTCCGAGGTCTCCATGGGCATGTCGGGCGACCTCGAGGCGGCCGTGCAGGAGGGCGCCACCATGGTGCGGGTGGGCAATGCGCTGTTCGGTCCACGACCTGCTCCTGCCCGCCTGCGACGATAGGCTCACCCACAAGGAGGCGCTGAATGGCTGGACTGCTCCGGCGGGCGATGGTCTACCTCGGCCTTGTCGACGACGACTACGACGATTACGAGGCCTACGACGAGGTCCAGGCAGCCCCGCCGGTCCCCGCATCGCCGCCGCCCGCACCCGCCCAGGCCGCCCGTCCGGTGCGGGCATACGCTCCGCCCGAGCC
>DASZOE010000629.1:0-10602 GCA_035550945.1 Acidimicrobiales bacterium | reverse complement strand
TCTCTCGCTAGAACAGCGTCTGCGACGTCGGTGGTGCCACCGGCCTGTTGGGATTATCCTCGCCAGTTGCCACCCACACCTGCGATGCACGTCGTTCGACCTCCCCGTCGTGGCACCCATCGCCGCCCGGGCGATCGAGCAGGCCGGGTGGCGGACCGGGTCTCGACCGCGTCGGGGGATTTCTTCGTCGACCCACTGCCGGCCGCGGACGTCATCACCATGGGGCTGATCCTGCACGACTGGAATCTGGAGCGAAAGCGCCAGCTCATCCGGGCGGCGTACGAGGCCCTCCCCCGGGCGGCGCGTTTATCGCCATCGAGAACCTTATCGACGACGAGCGCCGCGAGGACGTGTTCGGCTTGATGATGTCGCTCAACAGGCTCATCGAGTCTGGCGACGCGTTCGACTTCACCGGCGCGGACCTGCGGGGCTGGTGCGAGGAGGCCGGCTTCCAGCGTCGACACTACCGAGCGGCGGGCGATTCGGATGGCTGAGGTCCAATGTGTCGAAGCGCTACGAGGTGCCGGGCCAGACCATGTGGGAACGGATCGGTGATCCGGGGAAGCTCTCCGAGTGGCATCCAGCCAGAGAGCCCACCGAGATGCTCGATGGGGCAAGTCAAGGGTCGACACGATTGCTGGTGGAGGGCGGGTCTCAGAAACGATCCTCGAGCAAGCGGAGCGACATCCGCCGGATCGACGAGAGCCCTCTGCCCGTCGAGAACCTCACAGGCACGATCCGAGTCCGCGATGAGAGCGAGGACGCTTGCGTCGTCGAGTGGGACGCGACGTTCGAACCAGCCGGCATCTCGGAAGATGAAGCAGTCGAGCTGGTCGGTGGGCTTTCAAACTGGCCTCGACGCTCTCTGAGCTCCGTTCGCCAGCGTCCTTCACCCTCGCTTCGGTGCGCGGCAACCGGGCAGGTGCTCGCCGCCGGGTCGCACGGATGGCGCACACATGTGCGAGGTAACGCTCCCTGACGTCGGGGGCCGGTCATCAGGAGTGCGTCCCCCCGACAGTGATCCCAGCTGTCAGTAGCTGAAGGTCGTAGCCCCTTCGTCGCCTATCCACTCCCACATCGGAACCGTCCCAGCAATCTCGGCGTTGGGGATCAGGCTGCCCTTGTCGAGTCTCTTGGCGTCGAAGCAGATGGGGCAGACGTAATAGCGCCCACCGGCCGCGACGTAGCGTTCCAGCAGCGTGGCCAGCGGAGGACAGCCGTCGCACGCCACCGCGACAGCCACCCCGTCGACCGCGAGCCGGCCGGCCTCCTTGGCCAGGAACATCAGCGTCGGCCGGCCGGACTCCGCCGCGCCGACGGCGACGAGGAACGCGACGGTTACCTTCTCGGTGTCCTCGAGTCCAGTCGTCAGACTGACTACAGCCTTTCCGGGCATCTCAGTCGCTCCTTCTCGTGGTTGCGGTTGGCCTCCATGTTGGTTCATGTGACGCGCCGGCCACCGCGTCGACGAGCCGAACTGGCGTACCGATGAGGTGCGCAGGAGACCGGGGGTGGAGTACCGCACGAGTCCGGTGACCGGGGCCCCGAATAGTGGTCCACCTGATGTGGGCGTCTGAAGTCCAGCATGCTGGACGGGAGGACGACCACGATGAAGCGACACCGACACACGCCCGAGCATATCGTGCGCAAGCTCCGCGAGGGCGAGCGCATGCTCAACGAGGGCAAGGACATCACCGAGGTGGTCCGCCAGCTCGAGACAGCCGAGAGCACCTGGAACCGCTGGCGGAACCAGTACGGCGGCATGAAGGCCGACGAGGCCAAGCGCCTCCGCCAGCTCGAGAGCGAGAACGCCCGGCTCAAGAAGCTGCTGGCCGAGGCCGAGCTCGACAAGGCGATGCTCAAGGAGCTGGCCGAGGGAAACTTCTGACCCCGGAGCGCCGCCGTCGGGCCGTGGTGGCCCTGGTGGAGCGCTTCGGGGTCTCCGAACGCCGAGCCTGTCGGGTCACGGGCCAGCAACGCTCGACCCAGCGCCGTCCCTGCCGGCCGACGCCGGCCGAGGAGGACAAGCTCCGTCGCCGGCTGCGGGCGATAGCCCGAGCGCACCCTCGCTGGGGCTGGAAGACCGCCCACGCCATCCTGTGCCGGGAGGGCTGGTCCAACAACCGCAAGCGCACGCAGCGCCTGTGGCGCTCCGAGGGCCTGCGAAGGCCCGCTCCCTGCAAGCGCAAGCGTCGCCGGCCCGGCGGTGGAGCGCTGTTCCGGGCCACGCACCCCAACCACGTCTGGGCTTTGGACTTCCAGTTCGACGAGACCGCCGATCGCCGGCGCCTGAAGCTCCTGAACATCGTCGACGAGCACACCCGCGAAGCGCTGGCCATGAGGGTGGGCCGGACCTGCGACGCCGATCAGGTCGTGGCCGTCATCGAGGCGCTCGTGGCACAGCGAGGAACGCCCGGGCACCTGCGCATGGACAACGGGCCTGAGCTCGTGGCCTGGGCGCTGCGGGACTGGTGCCGTCTGGCCGGAACGACCATCACCTACATCGAGCCCGGCTCGCCGTGGGCGAACCCCTTCATCGAGGGCTCAACGGCCGGGTCCGCGACGAGCTGCTCAACATCGAAGAGTTCGCCACTCTCTTCGAGGCCCAGGTGGTTGTCGAGGCCTGGCGAACCGAGTACAACACCTATCGGCCCCACTCCTCCCTCGGCGGTCTCAGCCCCGCCGAGTACGCCAGGAAGTGGACCACCAACCAGCCATCACGCCCATAGCGGCTGGATCACTTACCGGGGTCCCCTCACCGGCACCACTGCTGCGCCCGGTAAGACCCCTGCGCGCTCGGGTGGGAGGAACTCATGCCTCGACGGCGCGGTTCTGCCCGGTTCCTAGACGCCGCTACTGCGCTGGCTCACTCGGCGAAGCGGCCGGTCGGTACGGGGCGATACCGCTCGGTCCCGCATCCGCTCGTTGACCAGCTTCCGGGGCCGGTTGACGCGTACGGAACCGGCATGTGATCGGTCCCGACGGCCCGCCTGCACAGGCATAACCGCCAATCCCGCCTGGGAAGGCGAGTAAGCGAACCACATCCGTCTCAACACGGCGATGGTTGACGCGTGGGGAGTTACTCGGCGTAGAAGTCCATCGTCCATCTCGCGGCGCCATACCAAGCTTCAGGGGATGGTCGACGGCAGCGGGGATCCATCTCGTGTCGGACGAAGCGAGCGCGAAGGCAGCGGGCGCGTTCTGCACATGGCACGGTTCGAGAATCGAGCGCAACCTGGCGAAGACCTGCTACTCAATCGCTTCTTTCCCGCTCAGCGCCCGTCTCGTCCATCCGCGACCGGAAGCTTCGGTCAGCGGTCCCGGAGTTGGTGGGCGGATGCACTCGTGACCGCTGTGCGCGCAGGGACGGCCGCGGCAAGGAGTGCGACGACGGCGGTTGCAAAGGTCACAACGGTCATCCAGGCCAGCGGCAACCGGACGGAGGGAACGACTCCCAAACCCCCGGAGAACTCCCTCCAGGTCACGGATCCCATGGACGTGCCGATCAGGATGCCGACAGCCAGGCCGAAGCCGACCACGGTGAAGGAGTGCCAGGCAACAGTGGATCGGAGTTGGCGTGCCGTACATCCCAAGGCGCGCAGGATGGCCAGCTCACGCCGGCGGGCTCGGGTGGCGAGCGTGATGGCCAGGGCCAGGGCCGCGGCCATGGTGGCGGCGAGGAGGGCGGCCAGCATGGCAGGCGCCCTCCGGATGGCGGCCACGTCCGTGATCTCAGGCGGACGCACGGCGCGGGGATAGACAATCGGTGGTATGCCGTCGACGTCCCACTTCTTGACCTCGGCCTGGAGCTCCCGCACGAAGGCTCCGGCGTCGACTCCGTCCCGAAGATCGATGCCAACGAAGGCACCCAGCGCACCGCTCATCGCGCCCGGTGGGAGGCCTTGTTGTTGCTCGGCCCCGGCGACGATGGCGTCGAAGAAGCGGGCGGACAGGAGGAGACCAGTGCCGAGTCCGACCCGATCAGCCTGGAACGGACCGATGGAAGGCAGGACGACGAAGCCAGCGACCTCGGCGTCCCGCTCGCCGAAGGCGGTGGCCACGGCGACCCGATCGCCGACCGCCAGCCCGAGACTTTCGGCGGAACGGACTCCCAGCGCGATCTCGTCGTCGGCGGTCGGATATCGGCCGGCGACCACCGGTACGGGGAGGTCCTGGTAGCCGAGCCGCCCGGCAACGGCGGGGAGGGACTGGCCATTGACGGTCACTTCAGGGGGGAGGGCCGCGAATCCCCACTGCTCGACCTCGGGGCGGTCGAGCGAGGCGGAGACCATGTCCTCGTCCGCACCGGCGTAGCCCAGATTGATGACCACCCCGACGTCGAAGGGCCAGCCGAAGCGTGCCGGGTTGGCGACCAGGCCCGACAGATTGGAGCTGAAGACGACGCAGCCGATGACGGCGGCGACGGCGGTCGCGGCGCCCACCAGCACGGCACGGGCGCCGGCGCCGGTACCGCTGCCGCCAGGAAGAGCGGCTCGGACACCGATGGTGAGGGGCAGGCTCCCGGACCGAGCCGCCAGTTCGCCGAGGCGCGAGGTCCTCGCCGGCGCCAGAGCCACGCGGTCACGGGGCGCCAGCCACGATGCCGCTCCGAACTCCGCCGCCAGCACGGCGAGGACTGCGGCGACAACAGCCACCGCGACGAGCAGGGGGAGGCCTGGTTGGGGGTCCGCCACCACGGCTCTGGCGCTGGCCACCGGCCCAAGGTGCGAGGAAACCCATCCCACCGCCAGGGCAGCGGCGATCCCGACGCCACCGGCCACCGCCAGCGGCAGTCCCGCGGCTGCCGCTCGCTGTCCGCGCGTCATGCCCAGGTCGGACCACACTCGCGTCTCGGTTTCGATCCGTCGCAACGACCGGATGCCGCCCAATCCGGCCATGGCCAGGGTGGAGAGGGCGGCGACCAGGCCGAACAGCCGCAGGGCGGTAACGCTCGGAGCCAGCGACCGTTGGACCCGCGCCTGCTCTTCGGCGGTGACGGTCGGCAGGATCGAGAATCCGAAGCCGCGATCGCGCATCGCCTTCGGGAGACGCGCGCTCTCCTGGTCGAGTCGCTCGCTGAGGGCGCTGACCACCGCGGGCACGCCCCGGTCACCGCCGGACACCTTCAAGGAGAAGAAGGCCGGATCCCGGGAACAGTCTTGCGGGAAGAAGGCGGGAGTGAGCTGCTCGAGAGTCAGGGCGTCGTCGGGGGGCGGATGCGGAGGCGTGCAGTCGAACGGGGCGACCACGTCCGGCGAGAGCAGGACCCGCCGCCGGGGGTAGAGCTCGTCGGGCAGCACCTCGTCGGAGAACACACCGACGCCCACCACTCGCACCCGCGTGCTGCCGATCGATTCGACGACTTCGGCCGGATCGAGCTCGTCCTCGTTGGGTGTGGCGGTCCAAAACGCCACCGGCATCTCGTCGCCCACGTCGAATTCCAAGGCCTCGACGGCGTCGAGACTGAGGAACGCCTCTCCGTTGCCGCGAATCATGCGGCCACGGTGGACGACCGGGCGGTCGCGGTCCTGGTAGCGACCGTCGCTCGATGCCCGGAACTGGAGCAATGAGTTCTCGACGTCGATCCGGGCGCGGGCTTCGCCCTCATCGGGCGTCGCCACGAAGAGTGCGTCGCTCACGGTGTCCAACACGCCCGGTGTCGACGCCACGAACCCGTTGATGCGGTCGGTCACCAGGCTCGGGTTCACCACCAGCTCGCCGACCTCGGCTCGGCGGAGATAATCCGTGTAGGCGTGGTCGGTACGCCAGGCGATCGAGAATGAGGCCAGAGCAGTTCCGATCCCCAGGGCGATCACCAGGGCGAGACCGACGAGGGCCGCCGCTCGCCGCCGCAACCCGTTTTGCACGAGCACGCGGATGGCCGGCATGGTCGGAGCGTATTGGCCCAGGCCGGAGGCAGAAAGGGTGCGGCCCCTCCCATCATGAGTCGTGCTGGCCCCCCTTACCGGGAACGGTCTCCCGCTCGGCAGGCGGATGTGGCAGGACGCTCCAGCTCTGCCTGGCGACCGAGGAAGAGATCGGTTCCATCGCCAGGAGAACGGTGGATGACCGACCGACTCGAATCGGATCCGCTGATCCCGTCCACCATCGCCTCCCTCGCGCGGTAACCGAGACGTGCCGTTCTTTCCCGGGTGTCCGGCGGCCGTTGATCAGACGCAAAGGACGGCTCGCATGAGCAGTTCTGGTGAGACCGCCCGCGCGTGGCGAGCCGCCGCCGCACCCGCGCCGCCGGCACTTGGCGACCGCCCGGTAACGGCATGACTACGGCGCCCGGAAACCGTCCGGGCAGGGCCACCGCCATCGCCGTCTCAATGATTGCGGAGTAGGTCCGCTCGCCGTCGGATCGGCGCCCGCCTGCTCACTTCAGCGTTCATTGCTTGACAAGGCGATCTTTAGATCGTACGACCGTGCTGTCTAGACGCTGGGAGAGTGATGATGAGCGACCTCTTCGTCAACACATGGGGCACCGGCACCCCTGTCGTGCTCGTTCACGGCTCGCTGGCGACGGGAGCAGAGGAGTGGGAAGCCCAGGAGCCGCTTGCCGATGATGGCTTTCGGCTGCGCGTGCTCGACCGCCGTGGCTACGGGCAGAGCCCGGCGGTGGAGGGGGAGGACTACCTGCGTGACGCCGAGGACATCGCCGAGCTCATCGGCGATGGAGCTCACCTCGTCGGCCATTCCTACGGCGCCGTTGGCGCGATGTGCGCAGCCGCTCGGCGCCCCGAAGCCACGCTCTCACTGGCACTGCTCGAGCCGCCCACGTTCGCGTTCGGTCAGGACCATCCAGCGGCACGGGCGCTCGTGGGGGAGCTTCGAGCATTGTGGGAGAGCGATCTTCCCGATGATGAGTGGCTTGTGCGCTTCCTGGAAGCGGTAGGCAGCGACCCCGACACGCTCCCCCCGGAGGTCCTCGCCGGAGCGGCGCCGCTCGTGCCCCTGGTTCGCCGCGGGCGGCCATCCTTGGACCCCGATCTGCCGCTGACCGAGCTGGCGTCGGCACGCTTCCCAAAGCTCGTCGTCTCCGGCGGACACAGCGTCGCGTTCGACGCGATCTGCGATGACCTAGCGGCACGGATCGGCGCGTCTCGGGCAGTGGTCGAGGGTGCTGGGCACGAGATCCAGTTCACCGGCCCTCCTCTCAACGAGACCCTGCTCGCCCTGTGGCGAGAGGCGTCATAGCAGTTCGACGAGATCGGCGGCTCGCTTGCGCACCGACGACGACGCAGCTGTCCCAGAACACGCGCCCCATAGCGGTCGGACTGCGGTCGCCGGAGCCGTGGCCGAAGTGCCGGTAGGAGGGGCGAGATATCGGCACCACGGTTGCGCGAGGTAACGCTCGGGCTGCTGCCCGTTTCGCGCACTGCTCGTTTCGGACTCTCCTGTCCTCGCTCAGGCAAGCAGGAGGATGAGCAGGATGATCAACAGGATGCCGCCGAGGCCAATCCCGGGCGTTCGGTACGAGCCCCCACCGTATCCAAAGGCGCCCAGAAGGACGAGCACGAGCAGCACCACGAGGACGATCTCGATGAGGCCCATGGAACCTTCGCTTTCCCAACAACGCCCTTGCCGAATCCTGCTTCGACTTGCGGCTCGCGATGCTGCCGGCGCCAGTCAACCTTCGAGGCTGAGGGCCGCCCGCGTACGGCACGGATGCAGCGCCCGGTAATGCTTCGGAGTCCGCTGGCGGCGGTGGGCGGCGACCTCGTGCGGTCGAGCCGCTCGGCCTGACCGGTTCCTGGGCGCGCAACGGCACCGCCTCCGTAACCTCGGGGTGTCCTCGTACGGCACATGCGGGCGCTGTCGCGCAGCGAGACACGCGGGATATTGGGGCGCGTCTTCTGCGACCTCGGCGCCGGCGGCGGCAGCGCCGAACGGCAGAAAGCGGCAGTTCGGCGCACGATGGAAGGTCTCCCAGGACAGGCACGCGATCGGCGATCTCGCACGCCGAGTGCCTGCCCGACAAGGCTGGAGCCCGGGTTAACGGCCTCCGACGGTCGGGTCGAGAACCGTCTCAACCCGGCTGATCCGAGTCACGGGGAAACCACTCAGCTCGGCGTGCTCGGCGATGACCGCTTCGTCCTCGGCAATGAACACGCAGTACACCTTGTCGGCGCTGACGTAGCTCTCCTGCCACTGCACCCGGGGGGAGAGTGTCATGAGGGCATCATTGGATGCCTGCGCCGCGCCTCGCAGCCCCTCGGACGGCGTGGCGCCGATCCCGGGGATGTCACGCTCGATCACAAACCTCGGCATTGCCTTCCTCCTTGTCTCGCCCGTTCCAGTGCGTGGGCTCAACCGGAACCGTACGGGCGAGCGAGGCCCTCCAACATCGGGGGATCGGGCCATCGTCGCGACGCGACTAGTGGGTAGTCCTACCCATCCCCGCGCCCAACAAGGTCGTGCTCGAAGGCGTATGCCGCGGCCGCCGTCCGGGAAGTCACCCCGACCTTCGTGAAGATGTTCGACAGGTGCCGGTGCACAGTCCGCTCGCTGATGAAAAGCAGCTCGGCGATGTCCCGGTTGCTCTTCCCCGCGGCGACGAGCCGGAGCACCTCGGCTTCGCGCTCGCTCAGCCCGCCAGGCAGCCTTCCACGCCCTTGCAGCTCGCCGACGCGGCGAGCGTCCAGCTTGGCGCCGAGGCGCCCGAAAACTGCACACGCCGCGTCGAGCTCCAGCTGAGCGGCATCCTCGTCCCCAAGCGCCCGGTATGCCTGCGCCAGCAGGACGCGCGTCGTTGCTGCGCTGTGCAGGGCGGCCAGCTCCTGCCAGAGCCGGCACGCCGATCGGAGCACGCCTCCGGCCTCGACCGGCCTCCCCGCGGCCAGCAGCACTGCTCCTCTAGCCTGACGAGCGGCCGCCTCCAGACCCGAGCTTTCGTAGATCCTCGCCGTCTCGGCGAGTTCGTCGCTCGCCTTTTGGGCGATAGCAACGTCGCCCGCCGCGAGGGCGATCTCCACGTGGGCGGCCCACAGTCGGGCGCTGGCGAGACGATCCTCGCCACCGGTGGCGAGGGCGGTGCTTATAGAGGTCGCAGCAACGTCAATGTTGCCCTGTGCCAGGCGCACGAGGGCGAGGCCGGGCTGTGGGTCGCGACCCAGTTCGTGGGCGCGCCGGAACGACTCCTCCGCCCCACCGAGGTCCCCGCGAAGCCGGCGGATCTCGCCTATCTCGTAGTGACCTTCGGCCACGATGCGCGGGTTCAGGCGGAGAAGGTCCGTGCAGGCCCGAGCGGCTTCACGCTCGGCCAGGTCCCAGTCGCCGCGGGCCTGGAGCACCTGTGCCCTGTGGACCCGGCAGATGCCTCGGTACAGGGAGGCGTCCGGAATTCGATCGCACCATCGGGTCGCCGCCTCAGTCCACTCGCCCGCCCGTCGGAGCTCATCCAGCTCCCGACAAGCGTCCATGAGATGGCAGTAGATGGCTCCCGCCCAAACTGGGTGGAGATTCTCGGACAGAGCCGCCAGCATCGACTCGTCGAGCAGACCCATGCCGTCGCGCACGAGCCCCTGCTTGATGAGCGCACGTCCTTCACCAACGAGCCCGACCGCGCTGAGGTTCGGGTCGTTGAAGCGGTGGCCTAGGTCCTGCATCCGCCTGGCCACTTCGATGGCACCTGGAAAGTCGCCAGCCCCCATGGCGACGAAGATGTCGAGGTAGAGGGGGTACCCGTGTTCGGCGGCCTCCGGCTCTTCCTCTAACAGGCGACGTGTCCGCCTCATCCAGGCCGATCCCGCCGCGGAATCACCCCGCTGCATCGAGTGAACACCGACGAACATGGCCGCCATCGCCGCTCGCCGGCGGACGCCCGCTCGCAGATAGAGGTCGTAGGCGACCTGCCAAGCGTCTAGAGCCGCCTCGATCTCTCCGACCCACCAGGCGGAGTCGGCGAGGGCGAAGCAGTCGTCGGCGGAGAGGTCCGTACGCTCTTGCGCCGCTCGAAACTCATCGAAGGCCGAGGGCCAGTCCCCACGCATGAACGCGTCGCGAGCCGAACCGAGCATCACGCCGACATCGCTCGAGGTCACTGCTAAACGCTAGACGCAGGACGCCCCCTGCGGCCTCCGACGGGCGGCTCGCCTCGCGCCGAGTACGTCACGGCCCGCCGGGGAACGGCAGCGAGGTATGTCCCCTTGAATACCCGATCTCGCGCTCGTCACAGGTGAAGGAGCGCGTCCCCACAACAACGCCGCCTGGGCGGGATGGCCCTGTCCTGATCGCCGGGTAGGTGCGATACTGACTGACCGCGATGGAGCGTCCCGCCCAGCTCCGGGAATGGGCGACCAGTAGTCCTGGCCGACCGCACGACTCCGATGCCACTGCAGCGCTCGGTAACCCTCTCCACGCGGCCCACACGCCGGCCGCACGAGCTCGTGCACACCGACCGCCCGTTCGCGCCGGTATCGGGTGCCGTTCGGACGTCGCCAAGGCGTCTCCGGCGGCTTCCTCCAGAAGCCCCACGGAAACCCTCATAGTGGCGTTCCTCGTCGGCTTCAGTGAGCGGTTCGCCAAGGACAAATGCGCGAGGGACGCAAGGGTTCAGCCCCAAAGAGGCACCGGGGGAGGGCTCAAGCGCCGGGGAGC
>DASZOE010000628.1:0-2603 GCA_035550945.1 Acidimicrobiales bacterium | reverse complement strand
GCCCATCACCTGGTTCTTCATGCCGCCTCCACCATGGAAGGACGCCGCCCCGGTCAAGCTCAGCACCCCCGACGCCCGGCGCTTCGGCACCGAGGTGGCCCTGCTCGTCGACCTGGTCTTCGGAGACGACAGTCATCACCGGCAACTTCTCGAAGAACGGCTGAGCGAGTTCTTGGACCAGCTCGGGTCCGACCGCCTCACTCAGGCCCAGGAGCGCATCGGCGCCACGGCAGCGCTGCGAAACGCCGAGGTCGTCCGCCATCGCCTCGGGGACGTCGAGCAGTGGGAAGAGTGGCTCCGCACCGTGGCCGACCGGCTGGAGGAGCTGCGGGGGCGGGTGGATGCAAGCACAACGAACGACGAGGCGGTGCCGGAGAAGGAGGAGCGCCGATGAGGGGAACGGTCATCAAGCGAGGGAAGAGCTGGGCGGTGGTGGTCGACGTCGGCCGTGACCCCTTCACCGGCCGGCGGGTACGCAGATGGCACTCGGGCTACGCGACGAAACGCGCTGCGGAGCGAGCCCGCACGGAGGTGCTCAGCCGCCTCGATCACGGCACCTACGTGGAGCCTGATCGCCGGGCGCTCGGGCCCTATCTGGAGGTCGACTGGCTGCCGGCGATGCGAGCATGCGTGCGGGCGTCTACGTGGGACAGCTACGCCAGGAACATCCGCCTGCACATCGTCCCGGCCCTCGGTGGGGTGGCCCTCCAGGCCCTTACGCCGGCCAGACTTAACGAGTTCTACGCCGGGCTACTCCAAGACGGGCGAACGGACGGTCGTGGAGGCCTCGCGCCCAAGACGGTGCGCTACCTGCATGGCATCCTTCGCAAGGCGCTCGCTGACGCCGTGCGGTGGAACCTCGTTCAGCGCAACGTCGCCGACCAGGCGGACGCGCCGTCGCGGGCGGGCGCCGCGGACATGATGACCTGGACCGCCGAGGAATTGGGCCGCTTCCTCGACTTCGTCGTCGACGACCGGTTCTACGGAGCTTGGGTCCTAGCTGCCACCACGGGACTTCGCCGCGGCGAAGTGCTCGGGCTGCGGTGGAGCGACGTCGATCTCGACTCTGGCCGGCTCGCCGTGCGCCAGACGCTCGTATCAGTCGCCTACGAGACCAAGTTCTCGACGCCAAAGACGAAGCGCGGCCGCCGATCCGTTTCGCTCGACGCCACGACGGTCATGGCTCTTCGATCTCATCGGAAGCGCCAGCTCGAGGACCGCATGGCGTGGGGGTCCGCATACCAGGACTCTGGTCTCGTCGTCACCCGAGAGAACGGCGTGCTCGTTCACCCCGACCGGTTCACGCAGATGTTCGACAAGCAGGTCAAGAACTCCGGACTACCCCGCATCCGCCTGCACGACTTGCGGCATACCCACGCCACTCTTGCTCTGGCGGCCGGCGTTCATCCAAAGGTGGTAAGCGAGCGGCTCGGCCACGCGACCGTTGCGTTCACGCTTGACGTCTACTCTCATGCCGTTCCGGCACTGCAGGAGGAGGCGGCCGACCGCGTCGCCGCGCTCATCTTCAGGCGAGCTCGGTGAGGAGTGTGACGCCTGGGGCGTCGTGAAAGACGGCATCATGGGCGATGAGCGGGACATCGAGCCATCGGGCGGTGGCTGCGATCCACCGGTCGGCCTCGTGGTGCTTCTGCCCGAGCGGATGACCCGAGACCGTGCACTCATGGCGCAGGGATACGTGGGCGTCGATCAGACCTTCTCCACTCCACACCACCTCGGCGCCCGCGACCCTGGCTTCGAGCCTCCGGAGGCGGTGCGCTCCCCAGCCTGCAAGTCGAGCGCCGAAGCGAAGCTCAGCGACGCTGACGAAGGAGATGAACAAGTCGCGTCCCTCGAAGTGCCGTCGATAGGCCGCACCAACCCGAGCGCCCCGTCGCGTCAGCTCGGCGCCGAAGACGTTCGTGTCGACCACCGCTGCCGGGCGGCCGGCGGAGGTCACGCCTCAGCGATGGCCTTGAGGAACGCCTCTTCTTCCTCATCAGTCAGGCCCTCGATCACCATCTCCTCGTAGGGAGGAAGCGGCTTCCCGCGGGCGAGGACGTCTTCCCGCGTCGGCAGCCGCCGCTCCTGCGAATCGTCGGCTGGCTGGGTCGACACGGCACCTCCTTCGGGTCGGAACTCCACCTTACGCCGCCCAGTCGGGTTGCAAATGGTTGCAAAATGGTTGCAAGCCGGGGACGACGAAGGGGTGCCGCCGCAGCGACACCCCTTCTGACCAGCACTTTCTTAGTGGCGGGGGTGGGATTTGAACCCACGACCTTCGGGTTATGAGCCCGACGAGCTACCAGACTGCTCCACCCCGCGGCGGAGCCTCAACTTTATCAGCTGAGTCCTACGCCGGCGGTGGCGTAGGAGGCGACGGGCCGTCCGCGGAGCCCTGGGCCTGGCGGACTTGGCGGATGAGGTCCCCTACAACGCCGATCTGGCGCTGGTACTCGGCGAGGTTGCCGTCGCGAAGGGCGGCCTCGGCTGCGTCGTAGGCAGCCTGGGCCTGGTCGAGCAGCGGCTGGTTGCCCGCCGGCGGACCCGATGGCGCCGTCGGCGTCCCTGGCGCCGGCGCCGGGGCCTGTCCCGGCTTGGCCGCC
>DASZOE010000627.1:0-2093 GCA_035550945.1 Acidimicrobiales bacterium | reverse complement strand
GCCCTGAGGGCCAGGACCCCGAGCCGGGCCGCCAACGAGCGGTCATCGGGGCCCCGGCGTTCCTTTGAACTGCACCGGTATCCGCCCGATCCCGTAGTCCTTGCGCAACGGGTGCCCTTCCCAGTCGTCGGGCATCAGGATGCGGGTGAGGTCGGGGTGTCCGTCGAACACGATGCCGAACATGTCGTACACCTCCCGCTCCATGACCTCCGTGCCCGGGTGGAGATCGACGAGGCTCGGGATCCGGGGGTCGGACTCGCGGACCTGCACCCGGAGCCGGATGCGCCGCCGGTCGGCGAAGGAGAGGAGCATCACGACGACCTCGAAGCGCTCGGGCGCGACGCCCGGCGGCAGGGTCCGGCCGCCGTGGGTGAGGAAGTCGACGGCGGTGAGGTCGACGCACATCTGGTAGCCGTCCTCGAGGAGGGCCCGGACGAGGTCGACGTACCGGGCCCGCTCGGGATGCACGACCAGCTGGCCCGAGGAGAGCGACGCGGTGACACCGTGGATGAGGACCGGTTCCTGCTCGGCCGGCACCTCCTCGACGTTGTCCAGGTGGGTCACCGGGGGCGGCCCATCAGTGGGGCGTGCCGACCGTGACGGGGCGCTCCTCCAGCCGCATCGGCCGCTCGCCGGCCTGGATCCCCGCCCCGGCGCCGGTCTCGGCCCGCCGGCGGGTGATCTCGCCTGTCCGGATCAGCTCGTGGAGGGTGAGGATCGAGTGCATCAGGGTCTCGGGGCCCGGAGGGCACCCGGGGCTGTACACGTCGACGGGGACGACCTGGTCGACGCCCTGGACGATGGCGTAGTTGTTGAACATCCCCCCGGTGGAGGCGCAGACGCCCATGGAGATGACCCACTTGGGCTCCATCATCTGGTCGTAGACCTGGCGCAACACGGGAGCCATCTTCTGGGAGACCCGCCCGGCCACGATCATGAGGTCGGCCTGGCGGGGCGAGGCCCGGAACACCTCCATCCCGTACCGGGCCAGGTCGAAGTGGGCGGCGCCGGTGGCCATCATCTCGATGGCGCAGCAAGCCAGCCCGAAGGTCGCGGGCCACACGCTGTTGCGGCGCGCCCACTTCACCAGGTCCTCGAGGCTCCCGGTGAGGAAGTTGTGGTTGAGGTCCTCCAGACCCATCAGTGCCCTCCTCGGTCCTGGCCGCTACCGGCCACTGCGTTCGGGCCACGCAGGCCGGCCGCCGCCGGCAGGCGGCCGACCTCGCCCACCCGCCGGATGGTGGACTCCGTCGAACGCTGCGGCGACCGTGCTTCTTCCAGCGCGGTGGCCACCGGCAGAAGGCGCTTCTGGGGGCCCCAGTTCAAGGCACCCCGGCCGAGGAGGTACACGAACGACAGGAATACGACGGCGCCGAAGGCCAGCATCTCCCACAGCCCGTAGGTGCCGAGGTCCCGCCTGAAGATCACGGCCCACGGGTAGAGGAAGATGATCTCGATGTCGATGATGATGAAGATCATCGCCACCAGGTAGAAGCGCACCGGGAAGCGCTCGGCCGGCTCCCGTTCGGGGACGATCCCGCACTCGTAGGGGGCGAGCTTGGCGGCCGTGGGCCGGCGTCGGGGGCCGAGCAGGCTGGACGCGAGGAATGAGAGGCCGGCGAAGAGCGTGGCCAGGATCAGCAGCACCAGGAGCGGGAGGTACTGGTCCATTCGGTCCCCAACCTTATCCCGGTTGGGCTTATCCCCGTTGGGCCGCGGCCTCCTTGTCCCGGACGTGGAGCTGGTAGCAGACGACCGCGAAGATCAGGGTGCAGGCGATGCAGACGAGCGCCGGGTTGAGCCGCAGCGACCCCAGGTCGCGGACCAGCAGCACGGAGACGACCGGCTGGTTCGGGTCGGCCTCGGGCTGGGGAGGGGGCTGGTCGGCCGCCGCCGGCTGCTCCACGACGCCCTGGACCTGGATCATCAGGTAGTGGGGCTCGTGGAAGATGTCGAAGGGGCGGAAGTTCAGCAGGTGAAGGGGCCCGTACGCCTCCCCGCCCTTTCTGAGGGCCCCGACGACCACGTACTCGTCGGCGCTCTCGAACCGGGCCCTCGGCCCGACGATCCGCGAGTCGACGACGCCCTGGGCG
>DASZOE010000626.1:0-3255 GCA_035550945.1 Acidimicrobiales bacterium | reverse complement strand
ACCACGTGACCAAGAGCGCCGCCACCATCGAGGTGGCGAACATGAGCCTCGGCGGGTCGGGAACCGACGACGGCAAGTCGTGTGCCGACACGACCGACGCGCAGAAGAAGGCCATCTGCAACTCGGTCGGTAAGGGCGTGGTGTACGCCGTCGCGGCCGGGAACGAGGACAAGGACGCCGCCGGGTCCACTCCGGCCAACCACCCAGACGTCATCACGGTCTCCGCGCTGGCGGACTTCGACGGCCAGCCGGGTGCGCTGGCCAAGCCCACCTGTCGCACCGACCAGGACGACACGCTGGCCGACTTCAGCAACTTCGGACAGAAGGTCGAGATCGCGGCTCCCGGCGTGTGCATCCTCTCCACCGTGCCCGGGGGCGGCTATGACACCTACAGCGGCACCTCGATGGCCTCGCCGCACGTGGCGGGGGCGGCGGCGCTGCTGGCGAGCACGACCAACCCCGACAACCGCACCGGGGTGATGGCGATCCGCGACAAGATCGTCTCCTCCGGCAACCTCCAGTGGACCGACGACTCCGGTGACGGCATCAAGGAGCCGCTGCTCGACGTGAGCACCTTCTCGGCCACCCTGATCGGCTCGTCAGGTGGCGGAGGGGACGAGGGCGGCGATCCCGGCACGACCACGTTCTCCCTCGGGGCGACCGGCTACAAGGTCAAGGGGGTGCAGAAGGCCGATCTCTCCTGGTCGGGAACGACGGCATCCGACGTCGACGTCTATCGCAACGGGGCCAAGATCACCACCACCGCCAACGACGGCGCGTACACCGACGACATCAACAACAAGGGCGGCGGCAGCTACACCTACAAGCTGTGTGAGGCCGGCACGTCGACCTGCTCCAACGAGACCACGGTGACGTTCTGACCGGCTCGCCGACAGCTGGCCGGCGGACGCGAGGGCTGACCGCTGTGGTACTTGTGCTGATGCTCGGGTTGCTGGCCGGCGGCACCCATGCCACGGCCGGCGGTGCGTCCTCCGGGCGCGTCGCGGTCCTGGTGCTCTTCCACGAGCGCCCCACGAGCGCCGATCTTTCCGCGCTCGAGCGGACCGGCGGCCGGATCGAGCGCCGGTACGAGATCGTGCCCGCGGTCGCCGCCGAGGTACCCGAAGGCGCGCTCGACGGGCTGCGGGCCAACCCGCGCGTGCGCGCCGTCGAGCCCGACGCGGTGGTGCGCGGGCTGGACTACCGCTCGACGCACGACTGGGGCGTGGCACACGTCAAGGCCGATCAGGTGCACGCCGCCGGCAACACCGGCACCACGGCGGCGGGGACGGCCGTGCGGGTCGCCGTGCTGGACAGCGGCGTGAGCTGCGACCACCTCGAGCTGCAGGGCCGCTGCACGCACGGCGGCTCCTACGTCGACTACACGACCTCCTCGGACGACGACTGGGGCCACGGGACGCACGTCGGCGGCACGGTCGTGGCCCAGCGCAACGTCGACGCGTCCGGCGCTCCCCTGTCGACCGGCGTGGTGGGCGTCGCGCCCACGGCCACGGTCAGCGCCTACAAGGTGCTCGATCAGAACGGCTACGGCTCGACCAGCCAGGTCATCGCCGCGCTCGAGGACGTGTGGAACGGCGGCTCGCCGCGCGCGGAGGTCGTCAACATGAGCCTCGGCTGGAGCTCCGGCTCCACCACCTTCCAGGAGACCGTCGACAAGGCCTACTCCACCGGCATCGTGCTGGTGGCCGCGGCCGGCAACGGCGGCAACTGCGGCGGCAAGGGCAACAGCGTCTCCTATCCGGCCAAGTACGCCAGCGTGATCGCCGTGGCCGCCGTGGACAGCAGCGATGTGCGCCCGTGCTGGTCCTCCACGGGCCAGGAGGTGGAGCTTTCCGCGCCCGGCGTCTCGGTCTTCTCCACGTGGCCGGAGGATCTGGCCAAGAGCACTCGGGATCCACAGCCCGTATGCGAGTCTGGGACCTGTCACTACAAGTACGGCTCGGGCACCTCCATGGCGGTACCCCACATGGTGGGCGCCGCGGCGCTGGTGCTGGCCGGCGGGGCCCTCAGCGACACCAGCGGCGCCAACGGGCTGGCCGACGAGCTCCGCCGGCGTCTGCGCGATACCGCCGTGGACCTCGGCTCCGCCGGCCACGACGGCCAGTACGGCCACGGGCTGGTCGACGCGCTGGCCGCGGTCAGCGGCAGCGGTGACGGCGGGAGCGGTGATCCCGGGACGGTCGGCTGGGAGCTGGAGGCCACCGGGCGCAAGGTCAAAGGCTCACAGCTGGTCGACCTCAGCTGGAACCAGGACGCCGCGTCGAGCGACAGCTCGGTGGTCGTCCACCGCGACGGGGCCGGCGTCGCCGAGACGGCGAACGACGGCGCGTACACCGACAGCATCGGCGCCAAGGGCGGCGGCACCTACACCTACCGGCTCTGCGGCAGTGACGGCAACTGCTCGCAGACGGTGTCCGTGACCTTCTAGCGGTGACGTGAGGCCTGGCGTCGCGCTCAGCGCCGCGGCGTCGCGATGCGCAAGACCTTGTCCTCGCTGAGGACGCTCACCCACACGAAGTCCTCGTCCAGGACGATCGCGAACGGGCCGCGGCCGGTCTCGATCGGCTCACCCACCACCTCGCGCGAGCCGGTGTCCACGCGCACCACGTCGCCTTCGCGGCGGCGCGTCACCCACACCAGGCCCTCGCCGGAGGCCACCCGCGCGGGCTGGGCGCCGACGTCGACGAAGCGCGGCTCCAGCGTCCTGGGGGAGATGCGCGTGATCGTGCTCTCGCCCTCGTTGGCCACCCACACACCGTCGCCGACGGACAGCCAGCCGGGCTTGGAGCCCACGTTGATGACGTCCTGGCGCTCGTCGGAGAGGCGGATGCGCGTGACCGTCGCCGAGGCCGTGTTGGTCACCCACACCGCGCCGTAGCCGACGGCCAGGGCGCGCACGCCGGCCTGCACTCCGATGAAGCGCTGCGCGCCGGTCTGGCGGTCGATGCGCACGACGCCGTCGGGCTCGCGTACGGCGACCCAGACGGCGCCCTGGCCGCTGCCCAGGGCGAAGGGCTCGCCGGGCAGCGCGATGGCATCGCCCGCGCGCCGGGCGGTCTGGAGGTCAAAGCGCAGCAGCGTGCGGGTGGTCTGCTTGGCCACCCACAGGCGCCCGTAGCGGGCGTGGACGTCGGTCACCCCGGCGCCCGCCTCCAGCGGCGGGCGGACGTAGTCGCCGCTGTCGGCGTCGAAGCGCAGCACGTCGTCGTCCGATGCGCTGCCCACCCAGAGGAG
>DASZOE010000625.1:0-6002 GCA_035550945.1 Acidimicrobiales bacterium | reverse complement strand
GCCCAGGTCGACCTGGGCGCCGTCGATGCGCGCCGCCACCGCGGCCCGGGCCAGCCCCCGCCCGATGGACGCGGCGAGATCGGCGGCCGTCGCCCCTTCGGGGAGGCGCCGGACGGACCCGTCGGGCAGCGTCACCTGGATCTCCGCGGTCATGTCCGGCCGAATCTACTGCCGGCCCCACCCGGCTCCGGTGCGAGTATTGACCGGTGCCCGAGAGGTTCGAGCTCCGCCACGTCCGGGTCGACGGGGACGACGGAGCGATCCTCGAGGGGTTCTCGACCCGGATCCCCGCCGACGGGCTCACGGCCGTGGTCGGCCCGTCGGGCTCCGGCAAGTCGACGCTCCTCCGGCTCCTCAACCGCCTCGACGACCCCGACGGGGGCGAGGTCCTGTTCGACGGGCATGACGTCCGGAGCTACGACGTGCTCGAGCTGCGGCGCCGGGTGCAGCACGTGGGCCAGGTGCCGGTGACCTTCCCGGGGACGGTGGCCGACAACGTCGGCGGCGGCTGGGAGGACCTGCTCCCCCGCGTCCACCTGGACGCCGCCCTGGGCGGTCGCTCGGCCGACGTCCTCTCCGTGGGCCAGGCCCAGCGCATGTGCCTGGCCCGGGCCCTCGCCCGCCGCCCCGACTGCCTGCTCCTCGACGAGCCGACCTCGGCCCTCGACGGCGCCTCCAAGGGCGAGGTGGAGCGGCTCGTGCGGTCGCTGGCCGACGACGGGCTCACCGTGGTCCTGGTCACCCACGACATGCGCCAGGCGGAGCAGCTGGCCGACCGCACGATCGAGCTCGGCCCGTGAACGACCTCAGCGGCCGCATCGGGTTCGCCGACGTCGCCCTCTCTCTCCTTCTCGTCGCCGTCGCCGTCGTCATCTCCCGGGCCCGGCGAGCCGACCTCGAGAAGGACGTCGTCGTCGCCACGCTGCGCTCGTTCACCCAGCTGCTCGCCGTGGGCTTCGTGCTCGACTTCGTGTTCGCCGACGCCGGTGGGCTCACGCCCGTGGTCCTGGCCGTGATGGTGGGGACCGCCACCCTCACCTCCGGGGCCCGGGCACGGAGGGTTCCGGGGGCGCGGTGGATCGCCGTGGCGTCCCTGGCCACGGCCACGGGTGGGACCCTGGGCCTGCTCCTCCTGGTCGGGATCGTGCCCGCCGCCCCCCGGGCCGCCATCCCCCTCGGGTCGATGATCATCTCCAACGCCATGAACACGACGTCGCTGGTGATGACCCGCCTCCGCGACGACCTGGCCGCCCACCGCCGTGAGGTGGAGGCCCACCTGAGCCTGGGCGAGACGGCCACCGAGGCGTCCGCGTTCTGGCACCGGGCCGCGGTGCGCACGGGGATGCTGCCCATCGTCGACAACACCAAGGTCGTGGGCCTGGTCGCCCTCCCCGGTGCGATGACGGGGATGCTCCTGGCCGGCGCCTCCCCCACCGCCGCCATCCGCCTCCAGCTGGTCGTGATGTACATGCTCCTGGCCGGGAACGCCTTCGCCGCCCTGGTGGCGGGCCGTCTCACCGTGGCCCGCCTGTTCACCGCCGACCACCAGCTCATCCGCTCGCTGCGACGGCTCCCGACCTGAGCGGGCTGCTGGTCCTCACCGTAGGCTCGGCGGCGTGACCATCGAGCGGGCCTGGGTCCGGGCTCTCCTGAGCACCACCGGCCGGGCGGTCGGCACCGTGGCCGGCCTCTTCGGGCTGATCGTCGTCGCGCCCATCGTGCTCGCCATCGTCGGGCTCCCCCTGGTCGCCCTCCTCGTCTTCCTCGCCGGCGTGGCCGCGGCCGCCGTCCTCGTCCTCGCCCTCCTGCCCGGCCGCGGGCGTCGCTCCTGACGGCGCAGCCGTCCGGCGCCCCGAGGTGGGGCGCCGTCACCCACCAGATCGCCCGCGCCCCCCGAGCGCCACCGTCGAGACGCTGGCCAGGGTCACGGCGCCATGATCGGCGCCCCCGGCCTCTTCGCCGCCGCCGTCGGCGAATTGGCGACAAGGGCGACAAGATGGAGCCCGTGAGCGTCCCCGCCCGAGTCTCGCTCGTGACCCTCGGCGTCGCCGACGTGGCCCGGTCCACGGAGTTCTACGAGCGCCTGGGCTGGCCCCTCTCCTCGGCGTCCGTGCCCGGCGAGGTCAGCTTCTTCCGCACGGCCGGCGGACTCCTCGCCGTCTGGGGCGCGGCCGAGCTGGCCGCCGACATGGGCGCGGCCGCCGCCGCCCCTCGGCCTTCCCGGGCCGTGGCGCTGGCCGTGAACTGCGACAGCGCCGAGCAGGTCGACGAGGCGCTGGCCACGGCCGCCGAGGCCGGCGCCACCATCGTCAAGGGGGCCGGGCCCACCCACTGGGGCGGTTACCAGGGGTACTTCGCGGACCCCGACGGCCACGTCTGGGAGATCGCCCACAACCCGGGCTGGCCCATCGGCGCCGACGGCCGGCCCGCCCTGCCCTAGTGCTCTACGCCTTCGGGTTCGAGCGGGTGGGCGTGGTCGTCGGCGACCTGTACTTCGTCAACCCCGACCCCGCCCCGGGCCAGGAGGGGCCCGAGCGCGGCGTCCGCCTCGAGGTGCGCCTGCTCGAGCCCGGGGAGCTGAAGGGCGGCGTCTACTCCGCCCGCCCCATCGTCGTCGACCGTCCCGTGTGGCGCGCCGACCTGCTGGAGTCGGCCGAGGGCCCGCCCGGGAGCTTCGACCGGACGCACCACCACCCGGCGTTCCGGGGGTGGGATCCCGGGCCGCGGCACTTCGACGAGCAGCTCTCCGCCGCACCCGTGGAGTGGGTGGGAACCCGCCTGGCCGACCTCGGCCGCCTCCTCGAGGACGCGGGCGTACCCCGGGCGCAGGTGCCCGAGTCGGATGCCGCCGCCCTGGGCGCCGCCGTCCCGGAGATCCTCGACGCCGTCCGCCGCCTCCTCGACCGGGTCCGGGCCGGCGACCTCGGACGGGCACCGGCCGGCGACGCCCGGCAGAGCGCTCGGGTCGGCTGGCTGTAGTCTGGTCGAGGGGAAGTCGCTCGGACCTGCGGTTCGGGAGGCCCCGTCGTCCGACATCCCCGAATCCGCACGGAGCGGCGGGCGCTCCGGTCCGGGGTGGCAACCAGGTACGCCACCCTCCGAACAAGGAGACCTGCCATGGGCGCTCAGAGGACAAGCTTCGCCAAGCTCCAGCGAGAACGGGCCAAGAAGGCCAAGGCCGCGGCCAAGCGCGAGCGCCGCCTGGAGCGGGACACGGACGCCGGCTCCGGCGTGGAGCGGCCGACCGTCGGGGAGGGCGGCGACCTCACCGCGGCCGAGCTCCTCGAGCGGGTCGAGCAGATCCACCGCCAGTTCGCGGCCAAGCAGATCAGCCACGAAGACTTCGAGGAGCAGAAGGCCGACCTCCTCGCCCGCCTGCCCGTCGACTGATCCCCGCCGGCCCGGCCACGGGTGGGGCGAGGAAGGCCCGGGCCAGCGGCGCGATGGGATGGAGGTGCCCCGCCCGGGCGTCGTGGTGAAGAGGACCTCACGGGGCCCCGCCGAGCGCCCGGCGCAGCGCCTGGAGGCGGCCAGGGGCGATCGACCACCAGATCCAGCGGCCCCGCCGCTCCCCGGCGAGGAGCCCGGCCTGGGCCAGGACCCTGGTGTGGTGGCTCACCGTCGGCTGGGAACGGCCCAACGGCTCTTCCAGCTCGCAGGAGCAGACCTCCCCCCGGGCGGCGACGATGGAGAACAGCCGCAGGCGGACGGGATCGGCGAGGGCGGCCAGCACCTCGGCCAGCTCGGCCGCCTCCTCGGGGGTGAGGGCGGCGTCCACCACCGACGGGCAGCACAGCGAATCCGACACCGGACCTCCCGTTGGCCGACGATCCATTGACAGTCATCGATCCGTGCAGGAGACTACTGATCGACAGCCGTCAATGTACCAGGGAGGTCGCCCGTGTCCCGGGTCCAGCTCGCCCTCAACGTCTCGGACGTCGAGGCCGCCGTCCGCTTCTACTCCAGGCTCTTCGGCACCCCACCTGCCAAGCGGGAGCCGGGCTACGCCAACTTCGCCGTCGCCGATCCGCCCCTGAAGCTCGTCCTGTTCGAAGGCCAGGGCCGGGGCGGGAGCCTGAACCACCTCGGGGTCGAGGTGGAGACGGCCGCGGAGGTGGGCGAGGCCCGGGCCCGGCTGGCCGGCGAGGGGCTGGCGACCCGGAGCGAGGAGGGCGTCGACTGCTGCTACGCCCTCCAGGACAAGGTGTGGACCGACGACCCCGACGGGGCCCCTTGGGAGGTGTACACGGTCCTCGCCGACTCCCGGGTCGGGGCCGACTGCTGCTGCGACTAGAGGGCGACCCCGAGCAACCGGGCGGCCTCCCCCACCCCCTGCCCGGCGGCCGCGGCCCGGTCGACGGCGGCCAGCGCGGCGGGGAGGTCGAGGTCGTCGTCGAGGGCGGCCCGCACCTCCACCAGCGCCCCGTCGCCCGCGCCCGCCGCCCGCCAGGCGGCCAGGCGCCCGGCGGCCGCCGACAGCAGCACGTCGTGCCAGTCCCCGTCCTGGCGCCGGCCGGCGTGGCCCGGCCGCGCCGGCCCGCCGTGGTCGAGGATGGCCAGGCGGACGGCCATCGGGTCGTGCTCCTTGACCAGCTCGCTCACGAAGACCAGGTTGCCGCGCGACTTCGACATCTTCTCCCCCGCCAGGCGGACCATGGGGGCGTGCAGCCAGTGGCGGACGAACGGCTGCCCCGTGGCCGCCTCCGACTGGGCCGCCTCGCACTCGTGGTGGGGGAAGACCAGGTCGGTGCCGCCGCCGTGGAGGTCGATCGTCGTCCCCAGCTCGCGGAGGGCGAGGGCCGAGCACTCCACGTGCCACCCCGGGCGGCCGGGGCCCCACGGCGACGGCCACGACGGCTCGCCCTCGGCCGCGGGCTGCCACAGGACGAAGTCGAGCGGGTCGCGCTTGGCCGGGTCGTCGGGATTGCCGCCCCGCTCCGCGGCCAGGGCCCGCATCTCCTCGCGCCCCAGATGGCTGACCGAGCCGAAGGTCCCGAAGCTGGCCACGCTGAAGTACACGCCCCCGCCGGCCCGGTAGGCGTGGCCCCGTTCGAGGACCCGGGCGACGAAGTCCTGGATGTCGGCGATGGCCGACGTGGCCGTGGGCTCGCTGAAGACGGGAAGGACGTTGAGAGCCTGCATGTCGGCTGCGAATCGGGCCGTCTCCTCCACGGCGAGGTCGCGATAGTCGACGCCCAGCTCGCGGGCCTTGCGGAGGATGTCGTCGTCGACGTCGGTGACGTTGCGCACGCACCGGGGCTCGTGGCCCAGGTCGAGAAGACGGCGCTGGAGGACGTCGTAGAGGACGTAGGTCGCGGCGTGGCCGACGTGGGTGGCGTCGTACGGCGTGATGCCGCACGTGTAGAGGGTGACGACAGGCCCGGGCGAGAAGTCGACCACCGCCCGGCGGGCGGTGTCGAACAGCCGCATCAAGGGATGCCGTTGAGGTGGACGACGGCGCGGGCCCGGTAGCGCTTGTTCACGCCGAGGAGGACGGCGGTGAAGGCCTCCACCGGGGCGGCGCTGGCAAGGGAGCCGCCGTGGAGCGGTCGGAGGTTGGGGATCCGGCGCACCAGGTCGGCCGTGGCCTCGAACGCCTGGTCGTGGTCGGAGCAGACGATGACGTCACCCTCGATCGGCGTGTCCAGGGCAGCCAGGCTGCGCGCCGGGACGTGGTGGAAGGCAGCCGCCACCAGTGCGTCGGGCAGCGCCGCCTGCACGCCGGCGGCCACCGAGCCCCGCTCCGGGACCAGGGCCTCGAACTCGTCGCCGATGCGGGTGAGGGCGTTGGCCATCGAGATAACCACCTTGCCGGCCAGGTCGCCCCCCACCGAGGCGGCCGTGGCCGCCGCCGCGTCCCATGGGGTGGCCACCACGACGACCGTCGACCGGGACGCCTCCGCGTTGTCGCCGGGCTCGAGCCACAGCTGGCGGTCGGGCCACTTCTGGCGGAGCTCCTCGCAGATCCCGGCGGCCCGGTCCTTCGACCGGGACCCCACGAC
>DASZOE010000624.1:0-1507 GCA_035550945.1 Acidimicrobiales bacterium | reverse complement strand
CGAACGCGGCCATGGCCCCGGCGAAGGCGAAGGCGCCTCCGGCGGCGATGGCCCGCCGGCTTCGGCGGTCGGCGGCGACGGCGAAGACGGTGCCGGCCAGGGCGCCGGGGGTGATGAGGGCCAGGACGGCACCCGCCTGGGCGTAGGTCAGCTCCGAGTCGGAGCGGAACGACTCGAGGGCGGCGGCCGGGAGGAAGAAGGCCGTCTCGTCGGCGAGGCGGACGAGCAGCACCGTGGCCACCGCGCCGGCCGGTATCCGGGCCCCGAGCGGCAGACCGCGGAGAAGTGCGCTGCGTCAGAGGTGGGAGATGCGCTTCACGGCCACAAGGCTAGCGGCGGGCGACGCCGTGCGGCGGTTCACGCCGCCGCGGCCAGGGGCCCGCAAATGCTCTTGTGGTCGGCGCCGTACAGGAGGATCATCTCCAGTGGACGCGCACCACGAGGCGCGGCCGAGGGAGGCTGCCATGAAGGTCGAGGGGATCCTGAAGGCCAAGGGCAGGGCGGTCGAGACCGTCCCTCCCGACGCGAGCGTTCCCCTGGTGCTCCACAAGCTCTCGACGCTGGGCATCGGCGCCCTGGTGGTCTCGGGCGACGACGCCGAGGTGCTGGGGACCGTGTCGGAGCGCGACGTCGTCCGGGCCCTGAACCGCCACGGCGGCCGGGTCCTCGAGCTGCGGGTGTCCGACGTCATGTCCCGGGGCAGCCCGGTGTGCACGCCCGACCAGTCCCTGCACGACCTCATGGCCGACATGACCCGGAGCCGCCACCGCCACGTCCCCGTCGTCGAGGGCGGCCGGCTCTGCGGCATCGTCAGCATCGGCGACGTCGTCAAGCACCGCCTCGAGGAGATGGAGCTCGAGGTGAACGTGCTGCGCGACCGCTACATCGCCAGCCGCTGACCGCCGGCCGCATCCGGCGGGCCCTCGACTCCTAGGGCGCGTCGTGGAACCAGGGCGTGTGGCAAACAGCCACCAGCAGGCCGTCGGGCGTGAGGAGCCGGGCCGTCACCTGCGTCCACGGCTCGGTGCGGGCGCCGTGCAGCAGGCGGTAGCCGGCCTGCTGCAGCTCCTCGGCGGCCGCGGCCACGTCGGCCACCTCGAACTCCACGCTCGCCTGCGGGACGGGGACGTCGGCGGGCCAGTCGTCCCGGCCGAAGCAGGCCCGGGCCGCCTCGGCCAGCGGCCAGAGGCCGAAGTGGCGGACGCCCGGGAGCTGCTCGGTGAAGACGTAGTCACCCTCGGCCCCGTCCAGGTTCAGCCCGAGGGCGCCCCGGTAGAAGGCGCGCGCCGCCTCGGGGTCGCCCACGATGGGGGAGACGCTGGCCACGAAGAGCACCTCCACGCCGTCACCACTCCTCTCGGTCGATGCGGGACCGGGCCCGGGCCCCCTTGACCTCGGACCGGCGCCGCTTCTCGTCCAGCCGGGACCGCCGGGCGCGCGCCGAGGGGGCGGTGGGCCGGCGCACCCGGGGCACGCGAAGGGCCTCGGCCACCCGGCTGCGCAGGCG
>DASZOE010000623.1:0-1814 GCA_035550945.1 Acidimicrobiales bacterium | reverse complement strand
GTGTCGGATGACCTCAAGATCTGGTCCCGGATCCTCGGGCGGGGCGCGGCGAGCGGACTGAGGCGTTTCTGACTTCGCGCGACCGATCGCCGCGGAATCAGTCAGCATCCTGATCCTCCGGGCGGGTTGGTCGAACGGCGTGCGGTTCGGCGAGCCTGGTCGGCTCTGGCGAGGCCGTCACGGCGTGCTTGGCGGATGGCATCTCCTCTTCCGGTGTGCTCGTCGTCAGGGCTGACGTAGCCGATGGCGGCGTGCAGGCGGACCGTGTTGTACTCCAACCGCGCCCGCTCGAGCTCAGCGGCGAGGACGATGGGGTCGGTCAAGGTCTCGAGATGCGGCCAGTCGGTCTTGACGTGGCCGAAGAAGCTCTCGATGGGCGCCTGGTCGGTGGGCACGCCCGGGCGGCCGAAGTGCTGGGCGATCGAGCACAGGGCCATGAACGCCTTGGTGGCGTCGGCGGTCATCGGCGAGCCGTTGTCGGAGACGGCCAACAGGATGGGCAGGGCGTCGCGGTCGGGCAGTTCGCCGGTGTCGAGGCGGTCCTCCACGGCGTCGATGAAGCCCTCAGCCTCCAGGGCGGCCAGGAACAGCGCCTGGGCCTGGGTCGCCGTCTCCTCCGGCGACAGCAGCGTGG
Source organism: Acidimicrobiales bacterium (assembly GCA_035550945.1). GTDB lineage: Bacteria > Actinomycetota > Acidimicrobiia > Acidimicrobiales > AC-14 > DASZOE01. Next base: position 1,180 of record DASZOE010000623.1, on the reverse strand, counting down.
AGATCCACTTGCGGCTCACCAGGTCGACGATGGCGAAGCAGTTGGGCGAGCGCCGGCAGCGCGAGAAGTGGGTGGCGTCCCATCCCCACACCTGGTTCGGCCGGTACTCGACCCAGTCGGGCCAGGGCTTGCGCACCGAGGGCCCGGGCCGCGGCGGCGGAGGCGGCAGGCCCACGTCGTGACCAGCCAGAACGCGCCGGACGGTCGACGGAGCGACCCACACCCGCTCGAGGTAGGAGCCGCGGTGGGCGAGCTTGCGGTGGCTGCGGTCGACCTCGCCCCACTCCTCGGCCAAGGCCAGGATCGCCTCCACCTCCCAATCCAGCAGGCCGTGGATCGGATTGCCGCCCGGCAGGGCGTCGTCGAGGGTGCCGGCCGTCGCCTGCCGTTGCTGCCAGCGCCACACCCGCCGGCGGTCGATCTCGAGTACCGAGCACACCCGTCCGAGGGACCAGCCGGCGGCCAAGGCCTCGTCCACGATGGCCAGAAGCTTGTCCTTGGCGGCCCCGTCGATGCGCGCCGGGACCGGGCCGCTCAGCCCCAGGCCGCTTTTCCCCGCAGAGCGACCAGCTCGATCGACAGCTCGACGATGGTGGCCTGCAGTCGGGCGTTCTCGGCGGTGAGCCCGGCCAGCTCGCTCGCCTCCTTGGCGTCCCGAGGCCGCCCGGGGCGGGAAGCCTGCAGGGCGGCGATGGCGCCGTCCTTGGCCGTCTTGCGCAGCGTCATGATCGTGCCCCGGTCCACGCCCGCCTGCAGGGCCGCCTCCTGGGTCGACAGCTCGCCGGTGAGGATCTTCAGCCAGATCTCGTACTTCTGCTCGGCCGACAGGAACCGCTTCGGTTTGCGCTTCGGGGCAGTGGGTTCGGGCATGAGCGCTCCTTCTGCTCGTGCCCGGAGACCTCAGCAGATGCGGAGTGTTTTCTTGCGGATCCTGTCGCGCGAAGTCAGACGCAAGGGACGCTCCACGTTGACCCCGACTCCTCACCGGCGCGCGTCCGCGATCAGGAACCAGCGGCGACAAGCCCCGTGAGAGTCCAAACCGATCGTGTCCCCTTCGGGGACGCCTCCTTGACAAAGGCGCTCTGTCTAGAGATGCCGTTACCGAGCGGACTGGAGCCCCCAGGTGTGGCCGCTCGCTGAAGCCCTCGTGGCCGGGGGGTGGTCGCCACCGCTGCTGATC
>DASZOE010000622.1:0-4727 GCA_035550945.1 Acidimicrobiales bacterium | reverse complement strand
GATGTGGGGCGGCGCGTCGGCGTCACTCGTGAGCACGGTGACGGCGACCGCGATGGGCACGGGCAGACCCGCCGACTCCGCGCCCTCCCGCAGGCCGTCGACTCCGGCGCGCAACATGGCAGTACCGCCGTGGGCGTGGAGAGTGAGGTAGCTGGCCCCCAGCGCGCCGACGACCCGCGCCGACTTGCGGACGGTCGTCGGGATGTCGTGCGCCTTCAGGTCGAGGAACACGGCGAACTGGGCGTTGACCATGGCGGCCACCGCGTCGGGCCCGGCCGCCGTGAACAGCTCGAGACCGACCTTCACCACCCCGAACCACGGCTGGAGACGTCGGGCCAACCGCAGGGCGGCGACCATGTCGTCGACGTCGAGGGCCAGCGCCAGCCGGTCACGAGCCTCCATGTTCGGGGTCCTCCTCCTCGCCCTCGTTCGTCGCCATCGCGCCGACCAGCGCGGCCACGTTGGTCACATCATGCTCGGTGCACCAGCGGGCCATCTCCTCGAGCACCCGTCGGGGCGCGCGCGGGTCGGCGAACGTGGCCGTACCGACCTGCACGGCGTCGGCTCCGGCAAGGAGGAGCTCGACCGCGTGCTCGCCCTTCGCCACCCCGCCCACGCCGACGCTGCCCGCGTCGGGGAACGCCCGCCGGCCCTCGGCCGCGGCCCGAACCGCGATCGGTCGCAGCGCCGCTCCCGACAGACCGCCTCCCCCGGCACCCAGCCGGTACCGCCGGGTCTCGGGGTCGACGGCGAGGCCCCGCACGGTATTCACGACCGTCAGCGTCTCCGCCCCCGCCCCCAGCGCCGCGGCCCCGATCTCGGTGACGTCGGGGACCTCGGCGCTGAGCTTGGCCCAACGCGGCCGCCGGCACGCGCCGGCCGCCTCGACGACGTCGGCTGTGGCCGACGCCGAGTGGGCGAACACGTGCCGCCCGCCCTCGAGGTTGGGGCAGCTGAGGTTCACCTCCACGGCCACGACGGCGTCGGGCGCGTCGGCGAGGGCGGCGGCCGCCTTCTCGTAGGCGGACACCGTCAGGCCCCAGATGCTGGCCACCACCCGGGCGCCGGTGGCCACGAGCGCGGGCAGCTCGTCGGCGAGCCACGCGTCGGCGCCGGGGTTCTGCAAACCCACGCTGTTGAGCATCCCCGCGTCGGTGGCCACCAGACGGGGCGGAGAGTTTCCCGACCACGGCTCGTGCGACAGCGACTTGACGACGACCGCGCCCAGCGAGGAGAGATCGAAGTAGGAGGCGAGCTCGGTGCCGGTCCCGGCCGTACCGGAGGCCGTCATGACCGGGTTCGGAAGGGAAACCGAACCGACGGTGGTCGAAAGATCCACGTCGGATCGACCGATCCCTCTTCTTCTCAACGGCACGGCCCGGGGGTGCGCAGAAGAGTGGAGGTGGGAGAGGCGGCCCGTGGGGAGGGGCCGCCGTGGGGCACGAGCCCCAAGGGGAAAGGCCCCGAGGGACAGCACCCGGGCCACCGGGGGCGGCAACGGGCTACAGCTCCAGCCGTAGCTGCCCCTCTTGGTAGTACTCCTGCAACGACTTCACCGACAGCCCGTACCGCGCCCAGTCGGCGATGCCGCCGGCGGCGGCCAGCGCCGCGGCCGCGGTGGTCAGGCACGGCACCTTGTGGGTGTTGGCCGCCCGCCGGATGTAGGCCCCGTCGGCCCGCGGGCCGCGACCGCGCGGGGTGTTCACCACCAGGTCGATCTCGCCTCCGGCGATGAGCTCGACCGCCGACGGCAGGCCCTCGCCGTCGTCCTCTCCCACCTTGGCGACCACGCCCTTCACGGGCACGCCGTTCTCCTCCAGGTAGCGGGCCGTGCCGTCGGTGGCGAGGACCGTGAACCCCAGCTCCACGAAGCGCCGGGCCGCCAGCAGGCCCCCGGCCTTGTCGCGGTCGGCGAGGGAGAGGAACACCGTGCCCTTCTCGGGCAGGCGGTCGCCGGCCGCGATCTGGCTCTTGGCGAACGCCAGCCCCACCGTGGTGTCGACGCCCATGACCTCGCCCGTGGAGCGCATCTCGGGGCCGAGGAGCGTGTCCACGTCCGGGAAGCGGTTGAACGGCAGCACCGCCTCCTTGACCGAGACGTGGGCACCGTCGACGGGCGGGCGGAGCACACCCTCGTCTCGCAGCTCGGCCAGGGTGGCGCCGACCATCACCCGTGCCGCGATCTTGGCCAGGGGAACACCGGTGGCCTTGGCCACGAACGGGACGGTGCGGCTGGCGCGGGGGTTGGCCTCGATCACGAAGACCTGGGGGGCGAGCTGGCGCCCCGCCGACGTCAGGCCCACGTTCTTCACCGCGTACTGCACGTTGATGAGGCCGCGCACGTCGAGGGCGTCGGCGATGGCCCGGGTGTGGCCGTGGATCACCTCGACGACCGCAGGCGAGAGGTTCGTGGGTGGGATCACGCAGGCGCTGTCGCCGGAGTGCACGCCCGCCTCCTCCACGTGCTCCATCACCCCGCCGACGAGCACCTCGCCGGTCGCGTCCCGCACCGCGTCGACGTCGACCTCGACCGCGTCCTCGAGGAAGCGGTCGATGAGGACGGGGCGTTCGGCCGAGAGCCCCCCCTCCCTGCCGAGCGACCCGAACCCGGCCAGCTCGGCCATCGCCCGCACGAGGCCCTCATCGTCGTAGACGATCTCCATGGCCCGCCCGCCGAGGACGTAGGACGGGCGCACCAGGGCCGGGTAGCCGACCCGGGCCACCACCTGGCGCGCCTGCTCGAGGGTGCTCGCCGTCCCCCCCGCGGGCTGGGGGATCTCCAGACGGGCGCACAACGCGTTCCACTGCTCGCGGTCCTCGGCCGCGTCGATGGAGGCGGGCGACGTCCCCAGCACCCACTCCGCCGGGAGGCGTCCGGCCAGCTTCAGCGGGGTCTGGCCACCGAGGGCGACGATCACGCCCTTCAACCGCCCCGACCGGGCCTCGGCGTCGAGGACGTTGCTCACGTCCTCGAACGTCAGGGGCTCGAAGTAGAGGCGATCGCTGGTGTCGTAGTCGGTGGACACGGTCTCGGGGTTGCAGTTGATCATCACCGTCTCGTAGCCGGCGTCGCGGAGGGCGAAGCTGGCGTGCACGCAGCAGTAGTCGAACTCGATGCCCTGGCCGATGCGGTTGGGGCCCGACCCGAGGATGACCACGGCGTCGGCGGCGGCCGAGCCGGCCTCGTCCTCGTCCTCGTACGTCGAGTAGTGGTATGGGGTGAGGGCCTCGAACTCGGCCCCGCACGTGTCGACGGTCTTGAACGTGGCCCGCACGTCGGCGGCCACCCGGCGGTCGCGCACCACGGCCTCCTCGACGCCCCAGAGCCACGCCAGCTGGGCGTCGGCGAACCCCAGGCGCTTGGCCCGCCGCCAGTCCCGCCGGGTCATCCCGTCCAGGCCGAGCTCGGCGAGGCGGCCCCGTTCGTCGGTGATCGAGGCGATCTGGTCGAGGAACCACGGGTCGACGCGCGTCACCTCGTGCAGGCGCTCGACGCTGACGCCCCGGCGCAGCGCGGTCTCGAGATGGAAGGGCCGGTCCGGTGTGGCGATGGCCGCCCGGCGCACCAGCTCGTCGTCGGTCCAGTCCTCGACGGCCGCCTCCCCGGGGTCGCAGTTGAGGCCCCACCGCCCGTGCTCGAGCGAGCGCAGCCCCTTCTGCAGGGACTCGGGGAAGGTCCGCCCGATGGCCATCGCCTCGCCCACCGACTGCATCCTCGTCCCCAGGGCGTTGGAGGAGCCCGGGAACTTCTCGAAGGCCCACCGGGGGACCTTGGTGACGACGTAGTCGATGGTGGGCTCGAACGACGCCGGCGTCTTCCGGGTGATGTCGTTCGGGATCTCGTCGAGGTTGTAGCCCACGGCCAGGCGGGCCGCGATCTTGGCGATCGGGAAGCCCGTCGCCTTCGAGGCCAGTGCGCTGGAGCGCGACACACGGGGGTTCATCTCGATGACGACCATCTCGCCGTCCGTCGGGTCCACGGCGAACTGGATGTTGGAGCCGCCGGTGTCGACGCCGATCCGGCGGATGCAGGCGAACGCCGCGTCCCGCATGCGCTGGTACTCGACGTCGGAGAGGGTCTGGGCCGGGGCGACGGTGATGGAGTCGCCGGTGTGCACGCCCATGGGATCGAGGTTCTCGATGGAGCAGACGACGACGCAGTTGTCGGCGCCGTCGCGCATGACCTCGAGCTCGTACTCCTTCCACCCCGCGATCGACCGCTCGATGAGGATCTCGGAGATGGGGCTGGCGGCCAGCCCGGCCCGGGCGATGGCCACCAGCTCGTCGCGGTCGGCGGCGATGCCGGTGCCGCCTCCGCCCAGGATGTAGGAGGGGCGGATGATCACCGGGAAGCCGACCTCCTCGGCCACGCCGACGGCTTGGTCCAGCGCGTAGGCGAAGCCGGAGTCGGGCACGGCCAGGCCGATCTCGGTCATGGCCGCCTTGAACTTCTCACGGTCCTCGGCCGTCTCGATGGCCCTGGCGTTGGCGCCGATGAGCTCGATGCCCAGCTCGGCGAGGGTCCCCCGCTGGTGGAGGGCCATGCCCAGGGTGAGGCCGGTCTGGCCGCCGAGGGTGGGGAGGACGGCCTGGGGGCGCTCCCGCTCGAGGATCGCGGCCACGACCTCCGGCTCCAGGGGCTCGACGTAGGTGCGGTCGGCGAAGTCCGGGTCGGTCATGATCGTCGCCGGGTTGGAGTTCACGAGGATGACCCGGTAGCCCTCGGC
>DASZOE010000621.1:0-4985 GCA_035550945.1 Acidimicrobiales bacterium | reverse complement strand
CGCCCAGGTCGACCTGGGCGTCCCCCTGCCCACCGACGCCGAGGTGGCGATCGTCACCGCCGACACGGACGAGGGGCGGGCCGTCCTGCGCCACTCCACCGCCCACGTCCTCGCCCAGGCCGTCTGTGACCTGTTCCCGGGGGCCAAGTACGCCATCGGCCCCCCCGTGGAGGACGGCTTCTACTACGACTTCGAGCTCCCGGGCGGCGCGGCGTTCACCGAGGACGACCTGGTCCGCATCGAGGCCCGCATGCGGGAGATCGTGGCCGAGAACCAGCCCTTCGTCCGCGAGGAGCTCTCCGTCGAGGAGGGGCTGGCCCGCTTCGCCGACCAGCCGTTCAAGATCGAGATCATCGAGGGCGTCGACCCCAGCGAGGGCGCCGCGGGCGCGGTGGTGAGCACGTACCGGAACGACGGGTGGGTCGACCTGTGCCGGGGTCCCCATGTCCCCTCCACCGCCGGGCTCGGGGCGTTCAAGCTCATGCGGGTGGCCGGCGCCTACTGGCGGGGCGACGAGCACCGGCCCATGCTCCAGCGCATCTACGGCACGGCGTGGGAGTCCCCCCAGGCCCTGGCCGAGCACCTGCACCGCCTGGACGAGGCCGAGCGCCGCGACCACCGTCGCCTGGGCCCGGAGCTCGATCTGTTCTCGTTCCCCGACGAGCTGGGCGCGGGGCTGGCCGTGTGGCACCCCAACGGGGCAATGGTGCGGCGGATCATGGAGGAGTACTCGCGGGTCCAGCACGAGACCAGCGGCTACCAGTTCGTGTACAGCCCCCACATCGCCCGCTCGACGCTGTGGGAGACGAGCGGGCTCCTCGATTTCTACGCCGACGGCATGTATCCCCCCATGGAGCTGGAAGGGGCGCGGTACTACCCGAAGCCCATGAACTGCCCGTTCCACATCCTCGTCTACGCCAGCTCGCTGCGGTCCTATCGCGACCTCCCCCTCCGCCTCTTCGAGTTCGGCACCGTCTACCGCTTCGAGCGCTCGGGTGTCATCCACGGCCTGCTCCGCACCCGGGGCTTCACCCAGGACGACAGCCACATCTTCTGCACCCCGGGCCAGATCGTCCCCGAGCTGACGTCGCTGCTCGAGTTCGTGGTCCGCATCCTGCGGGCTTTCGGATTCGAGTCGTTCTCGGCCGAGGTCTCGACCCGGCCCGCCGAGAAGTCGGTGGGCTCCGACGAGGACTGGGCCATGGCCACCGACGCCCTGTTCAAGGCCATCCGCGCCTCGGGGCTCGACTTCCGGGTGGCGGAGGGCGAGGGCGCCTTCTACGGCCCCAAGATCGACATCCACGTCCGCGACGCCATCGGTCGCCCCTGGCAGCTGTCCACCCTCCAGGTCGACTTCCAGGAGCCGCAGCGCTTCGACCTGACCTACGTCGGGGCCGACAACGCCCGCCACCAGCCGATCATGATCCACCGGGCCCTGTTCGGCTCCGTCGAGCGCTTCTTCGGCATCCTCGTCGAGCACTACGCGGGCGCCTTCCCCACCTGGCTGGCGCCGGTCCAGGTGCGGGTGCTCGGGGTCAAGGCCGACCACGACCCCTACGTCGCCCAGGTCGCGGGCCGGCTGCGGGAGGCCGGCTTCCGGGTGGACACCGAGACGGCCGACGAGCCCCTCGGGGCCCGCATCCGCCGGGCCAAGCTGGCCAAGCTGCCCCACGTGCTGGTGGTCGGCGACGCCGACGTGGGCGCGGGCACCGTGGGCGTCAACCCCAGGGGCGGCGAGGTCGAGCGCGACGTCCCCGTCGAGCGATTCGTCGAGCGCCTGACCGCCGAGGTGGCCGGGCGCCGGTGAGCGACCACGGCCTTCGGGCCACGCAGGCCGGCGCCCTGGCTCGGCTGTGGGCCGGCTGGCGGATGCCCTACCTGGTCGAGGGCTCGGACGGTGGCGACGAGGCGGACGGCGAGGCCTGCGTCTTCTGCCGCATCCTGGCCAGCGACGACCCGCCCGAGGAGACCTACGTGCTCTGGCGCGACGAGCGCTGCGCCGCCGTCCTCAACGCCTACCCCTACACCAGCGGCCACCTCCTCGTGCTCCCGGTGCGCCACCTGGGGGATCTCGAGGAGCTCACCGCCGAGGAGGCCACCGGGACGTGGGCCACGGTGACCACCGCGGTCCGCGCCCTGAAGGACGCCTACTCCCCCGAGGGCGTCAACGTGGGCATCAACCTGGGCCGGGCCGCGGGCGCCGGCGTGCCCGGGCACTTCCACGTGCACTGCCTGCCCCGCTGGGACGGGGACACCAACTTCATGACGACGGTCGCCGAGGCCCGGGTGATCCCCGAGTCGCTGCCGTCGACCTTCGAGCGCCTGCGGGCGGCCTGGCCGTCCCGTTCCTGATCGCCCCGACCTTTGCGCGGTGCACTCACCGGTTCGGGGGTGGAACGCGCAACGTTGACAAGTCGACGTTCTCGACCCACATCGGCGCGTCCGAGAAGGCGCGTCCGCGCCGTTACCCTGGCGCCGACATGGCCGACGCCCCCCCGACCGACGGCCCGGAGGAGGCCGAGGGCGACGGTGACGCCCGCGACCGGCTCCCGGAGGACCTCGACGTCACCGCCTACGTCGGGCGCTACACGTTCCCCGACATCCGCCGCCGGCGGATCCCCGGGGTCCTCTACCTGATGCTGGCCACGGCCTGCTTCGCCCTGTGGGCCACCCACCGGGGCGACCGGGTGCTGGTCAACGTGGGCTTCCTCGGGGCGGCCATCGCCCTCTTCCTGATCGGTTGGTACCACGTGGCTGCGGCCTGGCCCCTGGCCGTTCGCGACACGGAGGCCCTGGTGGGGGCGGCCCGGGCCGTGGGCTTCCCGGTGGGCCACGCCTCGGCCCAGCTGGGGTGGCGGGGGCTGCGGAGCCGCCCGACGTGGCGGATCCTTCTGTACTCGGACGAGGACCCGCCCGCCCGCCGGGGCCTGGTGCTGGTGGACGGCGTCGACGGCGAGGTGCTGTCCCACTTCACCGAGGACAACCCCGAGGACTGGTCGAAGTACGACCGTTGACGCTCGCATGAGGTATCGGTACGACGAGGACGACGGGCGGCGCTGGGGCCGGTTGTTCCTGAGGACCGGCGCCGGCATCCTCGTCGCGCTCGTCCTCATCGGCATCGTCCCCCCCTTCCGCCGGGTCGCGGCAACGGCGCTCAGCAAGGTGATCCTGGTGGTGGCCTCGCCCCTGGCGCCCTCAGTCGGCGACCTCGAGTCCTTGTCGCGGGCCAGCCGCGGGCTGGCCACCGACGGGAGCGAGGTCGGCCTCCTGGGCGCCGAGCAGCGGGAGGTCGTGGCGCTGGACTCCCTTCCTCGCCACGTGCTGAACGCCGTGCTGGCCGCGGAGGACGCCAGCTTCTACTCCCACAGCGGCGTCGACCCGGCGGCCGTCCTCCGGGCGGCACTGAACACGGCCAAGGGCGACTCGCAGGGTGGGAGCACGATCACCCAGCAGCTGGCCAAGCTCAACTACGCCGGCTCCTCCCGCACCGTGCTCCGCAAGCTGCGCGAGGTCCTCTACGCCAGCGAGTTGGAGAGCAGGTACTCGAAGGACGAGCTGCTCGAGCGCTACCTCAACCAGGTGTACTTCGGCGAGGGCGCCTACGGCATCGGCCTCGCCTCCGAGACCTTCTTCGCCGTCCCGCCCGAACGCCTAAGCGTCGAGCAGGCCGCCACCCTGGCCGGCAAGATCCGCGCCCCGAGCACCCTCGACCCGTACGGGAACCCGGCCGTGGTGCGGGAGCGGCGGGACCAGGTGCTCCGGAACATGTCCCGGCACGGCTGGATCGGCGGCGCCGAGCTGGCCTCGGCCCTGGCCGCGCCCCTCGAGCTCGCGCCGCGCCGTCCGGCGCCCGCCACCGCCGGGAAGTCGCCGCACTTCATCGGCTACGTGGGCCGCGAGGCGGCGGGGCTGGAGGACCTGGGCGGCCCCGACGACGAGGCCCGCCGCGGCCGCGTCTTCACCCGGGGCTACACCATCGAGACGACGTTCGACCCCAGGGCCCACGACGCGGCTGTCGAGTCGGTGAAGGGCACGCTGGGCGAAGTGGGCGATCCCACCACCGCGATCGCGTCGGTCGAGCCCGGGGACGGCGCGATACGGGTCCTCTTCGGGGGGCTCGACCCGGGCCTGCAGTTCGACCCCGCCAGCCAGGGTCGCCGTCAGCCGGGCTCGTCGTTCAAGCCCTACGTCTACCTGGCCATGCTGGAGGAGGGCATCGACCCCCGGACGACGTTCGATTCGGGGTCGCCGCGCACACTGAGCTGCGGGGGCGGGTCCTGGACGGTGAGGAACTTCGAGGGCGAGGGCGGCGGCGCCATCTCCGTCGACGACGCCATGGTGGGCTCGGTGAACACCGTCTTCGCCCAGATCATGGCGAGGGTGGGCCCTCAGGCCACGGGCCGGGCCGCGGAGCGGATGGGCATCAGCCGCGAGGCGGTCAGCCCACCGCAGTGCGCGATGGCGCTCGGCGGGCTCCGCGAGGGCGTCAGCCCGCTCGAGCAGGCCGCGGGATTCGCCACGTTCGCGGCCCGGGGCACCTACGCCCCGCCCTACGCCATCACCCGCATCCGCGACCGGTCGGGCCGGGTCGTCTACGAGCGGTCGGACGACGTGGACGAGCGGGCCCCGTCGAAGGAGGTCGGGGTTCTCAACGGCGTGCTCCAGCGGGTGGTGCGGGAGGGCACCGGCAGAGCCGCCGCCATCGATCGCCCGGTGGCGGGCAAGACCGGCACCACCGAGCGCAACGGCAATGCCTGGTTCATCGGCTACACCCCCCAGCTGGCGACCGCGGTGTGGGTCGGACGCCCGGAAGGCGACGTGCCCATGACCGACGTCCGCGGCATCGCCGTCACGGGGGGCAGCTTCCCCGCCCGGATCTTCAGCCGCTACATGAGGGCGGCCATGGCCGGGAAGCCGGTGCAGCAGCTCTACACGGTCTCCCCCGACGAGCTCTCCTTCGGCGGCGCCCCGCCCCGGCCCCCGAG
>DASZOE010000620.1:0-5085 GCA_035550945.1 Acidimicrobiales bacterium | reverse complement strand
GGGGACGAGCGTGTCGTCCTCGCCCAACGCCGGGATCAGGTCGGGGTGGTGCTCGAGGGTCTGGGTGAGCCGGCGGCTGGTTCCCACGAGGACGCAGAGGCGGCGGGCCGCCTCCGGTGACTCGCGGAAGGCGACGGCCAGCTCGCCCGAGCGGTGCTCGCCGCTGGTGAGGACCCGCAGGCCGAGGAGGCCGAGATCGGGGTCGGGCGACTCCGAGAGCCATTCCAGGAGGAGGGGGAGCATCTGCTGCATCAGCCGCGACGAGCGGGTGAGGCCACGGGTCAGCTCGGTGAGGGCCTGGCGGGTGCGGGCCGCGTCGGTGAAGCCGAAGGCGGTGAGCCGGGTCTCGACCGCCTCCTCGGACAGGGCCGCGGTCCCCCCGGCCGCGCCCGACAGGGCGTCGAGGAGGGGACGGAAGAAGAGGTGCTCGTGGATCGAGCGCACCTGGGCCTGCTGGCGGCGCAGGTAGCGCGCCAGCATCTCGCCGGCGGGAGCCTCGGGGCTGTCGCGGTAGCCCACGACCCGCGCCAGCCGGTTGAGGGCCTGCGGGTCGCCGGGCAGGGCGTGCACCTGCTGCTCCTGCTCCAGCTGGAGCCGGTGCTCCACGGCCCGCAACAGGCGGTAGGCGTGGTCGAGGGACCGGGCGTCGTCGGCCTCGACATAGCCGCTGGCGGCCAGCTCGGCGAGGGCGTCGAGCGTGGTCGGGGAACGGAGGGCGGGGTCGAAGCCGCCGTGCACCAGCTGGAGGAGCTGGATGGCGAACTCGATGTCGCGGATGCCACCCCTACCCCGCTTGATCTCCCGGTCGGCCAGCCCCCGCCTCTGCAGCTCACCCTCGACGCGGGCCTTCATGGCCCGGACCGCCCGCACGTCGTCGGGCGTGAAGGGCCGGGTCCAGAGCCGCTCCTGGGCGCTGTCGTAGAAGGCCTTGCCCAGGGCGGCGTCGCCGGCCACGGGCCGGGCCTTGAGAAGGGCCTGGAACTCCCAGGTCTGGGCCCAGCGCTCCCAGTAGGCCTCGTAGGACGCGAGGGACCGGACGAGGGGGCCGTCCCGGCCCTCGGGGCGGAGGTCGACGTCGACGCGGAAGCAGGCCCGGGCCACGTCGAGGACGCCCCGGGCGGCCCTCTCCCCCGCCGTCGGGTCGTCGGCGACGAACATCACGTCGACGTCGCTGGCGTAGTTGAGCTCCGCCCCCCCGAGCTTGCCCATGCCGATCACGGCCACGCCGTCGGTGGCGGCGACGGCGCAGGCCGCCTCGAGGACGTCGGCGGCCATGCGGGCCAGCGCCTCGCCCACCTCTGGGAGGTCATCGGTGCCCACCAGGTCACGGGCGGCGATGCGAAGCAGCTCGAGGCGCTTCCACCGCCGCAGGGTGGCGCTCGAGAGATCGTCGCCGGCGAGGGGCGGGCGGCGGTCGAGGTCGGCCAGCACGTCGAGGGCGGCCGGCTCGACCAGGCACAGGTCGGTCAGCGAGCGGCTGGCGCCGACGACCGCGACCAGGGCCTCGCGCAGCGGGCCGTCCTCCTCCAACCGGCTCTCCAGGTCCGGCCTCTCCTCCAGCAGCCGCTCGAGGGCCACGCCGACCGCGGCCGGCGCCGCCGACCGTTCGATCGTCTTGTGCAGCGCCGGTCCCATCGGCCGCCAGTCTTGCGCCCGCTCGTTCTCTGCGCGATGTCAAACCGTGGCCGTCGGAGATCGCGCAAAGAACGGGGATCGTTAGGCTGGGCTCGATGAGCCGCCTGCGAGTCGCCGCCTGTCAGCTCGACCTGGTGGTCGGTGACCTCGACGGCAACGTCGAGGCCATGCTCGACGCCCTCGACAGGGCCGAGGCCGAGGACTGCGACGTGGCCGTCTTCCCGGAGATGGCGATCACCGGGTACCCCCCCGAGGACCTGCTCCTGAAGCCCGGGTTCGTCGCCGACAACCGGGCCGCCCTCGAGAAGCTGGCCGCCCGCACGGGGCGGTGCGCGGCGGTGGTCGGCTTCGTCGACGCCGGCCGCGACCTGCACAACGCGGCCGCCGTCTGCGCCCACGGGGTCGTGCAGGGCGTGTACCGCAAGCGGCTGCTGCCCAACTACGCGGTGTTCGACGAGCAGCGCTACTTCGCCCCCGGCGTCGAAGACCCCAAGCTGTTCCTCATCGGCGGCGCCCGGGTGGGCATCTCCATCTGCGAGGACGTGTGGTCGCCGACGGGGCCGGTCACCGACCAGGCTGCGGGCGGCGCCGAGCTCATGCTGAACATCAGCGCCTCGCCGTTCCACGCCGGCAAGCTGGCCGAGCGGGAGCGCATGCTCGCGACCCGGGCCGCCGACGCGTCCTGCGCCCTGGTCTACGTCAACCTCGTCGGCGGCCAGGACGAGCTCGTCTTCGACGGGGCGTCGCTCGTGGTCGACGCCGACGGGAGCGTGCTGGCCCGAGGCCCCCAGTTCGCGGAGGACGTGATGGTCGCCGACGTGGAGGTGCGCCCGGTGTTCCGCAAGCGCCTCCTCGACCCGCGGGGCCGGGCCCAGGCGCCGGCGTTGGAGACGGTGTCGGTGAGCGCCGAGGCCCGATCGGCCGGTGAGCGGCGGGAACCGCCCCTCGCCGAGCCCCTCGACCCCGTCCACGAGGTCTACGAGGCGCTGGTCGTCGGCACCCGCGACTACGTGCGCAAGACGGGGTTCGACGACGTGGTCGTCGGTCTGTCGGGCGGGATCGACTCCTCGCTCGTCGCCGTGATCGCCGTCGACGCCCTGGGCGCCGAGCACGTGCACGGCGTGGCCATGCCCTCCCGCTTCTCGAGCGAGAGCTCGAACACCGATGCCCGCCAGCTGGCCGAGAACCTGGGCATCGACTTCCGGGTCATCCCCATCGAGCCCGCCCACGCTGCCCTCCTCGAGATGCTGGCGCCCTCGTTCGAGGGGACCGAGGAGGACATCACCGAGGAGAACGTCCAGGCCCGGGCCCGGGGCATCGTCCTCATGGCCCTCTCCAACAAGTTCAACTGGATGGTCCTCGCCACCGGGAACAAGAGCGAGATGGCGGCCGGGTTCGCCACGCTCTACGGGGACATGGCCGGCGGCTTCGCGGTGATCAAGGACGTCCGCAAGACGCTCGTGTACGACCTGTGCCGCGACCGCAACCGCCGGGGCGGCGAGCACCCGCCCATCCCCGGGTCGGTCCTCGAGAAGCCCCCTTCCGCCGAGCTCAAGGCCGACCAGCGCGACGACCAGTCCCTGCCGCCCTACGAGGAGCTCGACCCCGTGCTGGAGGCCTACATCGAAGGCGACGCCACGGCCGTCGACCTGGAGCGCCAGGGCTTCGACGGCGAGCTCGTGCGCCGGGTGGTCGGCCTCGTCGACCGGGCCGAGTACAAGCGCCGGCAGGCCCCCCCGGGGGTGCGGGTGACGCCCAAGGCGTTCGGCAAGGACCGGCGCCTGCCCATCACCAACCACTACCGCTGAGTCGCCCCACCGAGGCGGGCGCCGCCGTCTCCTACCGCCGTTGGCCTGCGCTGGCCCTGTTGTGGGTCGCCTGGGGCCTGGCCTCGGAAGCTGCTCTGCTGTGGGCGGAGGACCGCTGGCCTCTGGCCGTGGGGGGTTTCGCGGCGATTGCGGTGCTTGCCGTCGGAGCGGCGGCGTGGACGGCGGGGCGGCCGCCCCGGGCGCTGGTCGTCACGGCCGAGGGCCTTCGGGCCAACTCCCGGCTCCGCCGGTGGACCGATATCGAGGCGCTGGAGCTCAGGGGTCCCGAAGCCGGCCCCACCTTGGGCATCCGCCTGGCCGCCAGGCGGCGCCGGGTGGGGGTCGTCTCCCAGCGCGACGTCAGCGGCGACCTTGCGGCAATGGCGCGCCGGGTCGCCGACGATCGCGGCATCCGTCTCGACGATCGCCGTACCGACCCGGGCTGGAAGGGCCGGCTCGCCCGCCGCCTGGTCTGGGTGGGGATCGTGGCGCTCGTCGTCCTCTTCTCTCTCGGGCATCTGGTCCCCGGCGTGTGGTTGACGGGTCCGGGGTCGACGCCGGACGCCCGGTCCCGGCTCCGACCCCGTCCTCCTGGGGAGCCGAGGGGCGAGGTGCTCGTGCTCTCGGTGCGCGACCGGCCCGCCACCGTCACCGACGTGGTGAACGCACTCGGGGGTGAGGACGGGACGGAGCTGCATTGGTACAACCCGCTGCGACCTCCCCGCGGCATCTCCGATCGGGCACGCGACGTGCGCGCGGTGCGGGCCGCCATCGCCGCCGGACTGGCCTGCGCCGGGCGACCGGTGGCCGTGCACGGGGGCGAGGCCGAGGTGGTGGTCGTGCCGGGGTCGTCGCCCGCCGCCGGCCGGGTGCGGCGGCACGAGCGGATACTCTCCGTGGCCGGCGCCGCGGTCCGGTTCGAGGAGGACGTCAGCGCCGCCCTGGTCGGCTGGGACCCCTCCCGCCCCGTCCCGGTCGTGCTCGAGGACGCCGCCGGCCGCCGGCGCACCGAGCACCTTCCCGTGGCGCGCCACCGGGACGGCGCGCTGGTGCTGGCCGGGGTCGGGGTCGGCCGCCGGCCGCTGACGTTGGGCGACACCCCGCTCTCCTTCGCCTTCGAGGACTTCGACGGCGACTCGCTCGGCCTGGCCGCGGCCCTGACCGTCGTCGACGCCGAGCTCTCGACCCCGCTGGTGCCTCCCGGACGGCGCGTGGCCACGACCGGTTCGATCTCTCCCGCCGGGGTGGTGGGCCCCGTCGGCGGCATACCCGAGAAGATGGCGGCCGCCCGGCGGGCCGGTGCGGAGCTGGTGCTCGTCCCCGCCGCGCAGGTCGACGTCGCCATCGGGGCCGCCGGCCCCGGGCTCCCGGTGGTGGGGGTGCGGACGCTGGCCGAGGCGGTCGTCGCCCTCGGCGGCGCCGGCTGCCGCTGACCGGCCTGCGTGGCCAGAACGCAGTACCGGCCTGCGTGGCCAGAACGCAGTACCGGCCTGCGTGGCCAGAACGCAGTACCGGCCTGCGTGGCCCGAACGCAGTACCGGCCTGCGTGGCCCGAACGCAGTACCGGCCTGCGTGGCCCGAACGCAGTACCGGCCTGCGTGGCCCGAACGCAGTACCGGCCTGCGTGGCCCGAACGCAGTAC
>DASZOE010000619.1:0-6463 GCA_035550945.1 Acidimicrobiales bacterium | reverse complement strand
GGTCGAGCCCCTCTTGGAGCAGGAGCCGCAGCCCCAACTCGCCCAGCACGCCCCGGTCGACCACCCGGCCGGCGGCGACGGGGACGGCCACCTCTTTGCCCGGCTCCTCGCCGAGGAAGCGCTCGGGGTGCAGGATCTGCTCCGAGGTCGATGGCGGGTTGGCGAAGGCGGCGTCGATGCGCTCGGGGCCGCCGGCGGCGGCGAGGGCGGCGACGAAGGTGGCCCCCGCTTCGTAGGGGAACGCCAGGAGCACCTCGAAGACCCGGGGCAGGTCGGCGGCCAACGAGCCGATGGCGTCGGCCGCGACGTCGGCGGCCCGGCGCTCCTCGGCGCTCAGCGACTCGTAGAAGCGCTCCTCCACCCGGACGGCGTCGCCCTCCACCAGGGCCGCGAACGCCCGCGCCGCCTCGTCCTCCCGGCGCTCCAGCCCCGGGCGCTCGAGGCCGAAGTGCTGGTCGGCGAGGGCGTGGGTGAGCTCGTGGACGAGAACCCGCCGCACGGCCGGGGTCGCCTCGTCGCCCCGTACGTACAGCCGCCGCCGCGCCCGGTCGTAGAAGCCGAGGACGTCCCCTTCGGCGCCGGACTCGAGGATCGAGGCGTCGAAGGGACCGTCGACCAGTCCGAGGGCCCGCACCACGTTGACCAGCACGGCGGCGTCGGCGTCGCCGCCCTGCCGGCGCTCCAGCCGCCGCAGGGTGGCGACGAAGTCCTCCTCGGACTGGAGCTCCACGGGGACCGGCCGGCGGAAGGCCAGCCCCCGCTCCCGCTCGACGAAGGCCTGGAGGTCGGCGACGACCGCGTCGAGGGCGGTGGGATCGGCCGGACCGCGTGACCCGAACGCACTGGTCGGGCCCGGCGAGCGCCGGGTCCGCTGGGCCACCACCACGCCGTCGACCGCCAGCACGAGGACGACGGCCGCCGCGCAGGCGACGGTGAGGCGCCGGGAGGGCACGGGCGACGGTACCCGCCGCCTGCGTGGCGAACGCATCGGGCGCCTGCGTGGCGAACGCATCGGGCGCCGCGCCTACGCTGGCCTCACCAGACCGAGGAGCAGCCGCGTGCAGGTTCGCATCGGGGTGATCTATTCGCCCAAGGAGATCGAGGTCGAGGTCGAGGACGAGGACGGCGACGAGCTGGTCCAGCACGTCGAGAAGGCTCTCGGCGACGGAGCTGCCGTCCTGTGGCTCACCGATCGCAGGGGACGCCGGGTCGGCGTGGTGGCCGACAAGATGGCCTACGTCGAGATCGGCAGCGAGATGGGTGACCGCCGGGTGGGCTTCAGCGCGCTCTGACGGTTGGCCGTCGACATCCTCGACCGCCGCCTCCTGCTCGTCACCGGCAAGGGAGGCACCGGCAAGACGTCGGTGACCGCGGCCCTGGCCCTGCTCGCCAGCCAGCGGGGCCGGCGGGTGCTCGCCTGCGAGGTCGAGCCGCGGGGCGACCTTGCCGAGTTCTTCGAGTCGGCGGCTCCCAGCTTCCGCCCCCGCGAGGTCCAGCCCGGGCTGTTCGCGATGGCCATGAGCACCGAGGAGGCGCTGCAGGAGTACCTCCGCCTCCAGCTCCGCCTGCCGGCCATGGCCCGCATGGGACCCCTTGCCCGGGCCTTCGACTTCGTGGCCACCGCCGCCCCCGGGGTGCGGGAGATCCTGACCGTGGGCAAGCTGGCATACGAGGCGCGCGAGCGCCACTACGACCTCGTCGTGGCCGACGCCGCGGCCAGCGGCCACGTGGTGGGCCAGCTCGCCGCCCCCCGGGCCATCGACGAGCTCGTCCACGTCGGCCCCGTTCACAGTCAGACGGGGTGGATGCTCGACATCCTCGGCGACCCGGCCGTCACCGGCCTGGTGGTGGTGACCACGCCCGAGGAGATGCCGGTGAACGAGACGATCGGCCTGGTGGCCCGGCTGCGGGCGGAGACCAACGTCGAGGTCTCGGCCATCGTCGTAAACCGCGTCCTGCCCGAGCTCTTCAGCCGGGGCGACGAGGAGATCTTCGAGCGCCTGCGCACCCCCGCCGTGGTCGAGGCTCTCTCCGAGGTCGCCGACGCTCCGTCCGGGCACGGGGCCGCCACTCCGTTCGGGCACGGAGCCGGCGGTCCGGTCGACACGGTGCTCGACGCGGCCCGGCTGGCCGTCACCCTGCGCCGCACCCGCGCCGGTCATCTCGAGCGCCTGCGGGAGTCGATCCCCGCCGAGATCCCCATGCTCTTCGTGCCCTACCTGTTCACCAGGGGCCACGGCCTGCGCACCACGGCGCAGACGGCCGAGGCCCTCTCCGCCGAGCTCGGCTATTGAGCCCCTCCCGCCCCCCGGCGGCGCGGGCCGGCTCGGTCGAGCAGCTCCTCGCCGCCAAGGAGATCGTCATCTGCTGCGGCGCGGGCGGGGTGGGGAAGACCACCACGGCCGCGGCCGCGGCCACCATGGCCGGGGTCTCGCTGGGCGGGAAGACCCTCGTCCTCACCGTCGATCCCGCCCGCCGCCTGGCCGACGCCCTCGGCCTGCACAGCCTCGGCAACGTCGAGGCCCGGGTGCCCGAGGAGGCGTTCAAGCGGGCCGGCGTGGAGGCCCGGGGTGAGGTCTGGGCGGCCATGCTCGACACCAAGGAGTCGTGGGACGACCTCGTCCGCACCCACGCGCCCGACCGTCGCACGGCCCGTCGCATCCTCGAGAACCGCCTCTACCAGAACGTGTCCGGGCGCTTCGTGCAGAGCCACGAGTACATCGCCATGGAGCGGCTGTACGAGATCCACCGCTCGGGGCGGTACGACCTCATCGTCCTGGACACGCCGCCGACCCGCAACGCCCTCGACTTCCTGGCCGCCCCCGACCGCATGGCCGACTTCTTCTCCAGCCGCCTCCTGCGCTGGATCACCGGCCCCGGCCGCTCCCGGTTCCTGAACGTGGCCAGCCGCCCCTTCTACCAGGCGGCCGACCGCATCCTCGGCTCACAGTTCCTCGAGGACATCGCCGAGTTCTTCCTGCTGTTCCAGACCATGTATCCCGGCTTCGTCGAGCGGGCCCGGGCCGTCGACCACCTGCTGCACGACCGGCGGACCACCTTCGTCGTGGTCACGACTCTGGAGGCCGCCCCGGCCCGGGAGGCCGAGTTCTTTCTCACCGCGCTCCGCGACCAGGGCTTCCACACCGGGGCCCTGGTCCTCAACAAGGTCCTCCCCGAGTACCTGCTCGACCCCGAGGCGGCGCGGGTGGCGGCGCGCCTCGCGGGTGCCGGCGAGGAGGACGCCCGGCGCCTGGGCGACGCCGGGCCGCCCTCGGCCGTGGCCCGGATCCTGCGCGAGGTGGGCGAGAGCTACCGGAACTTCTCGTTGGTCGCCAAGCGCGAGTCGGAGCTGCGGGCCGAGCTCGCTCCCGCGGCCGAGGTGGTCGTGAGCGTGCCGTCGTTCGAGACCGACATCTTCGACATGACCGGCGTCGTCCGTCTCGGCCGGGCCCTCTGGGAGCGGTGACCCCGACCGGCAGCTGACCGCCGGCTGCGTCCCTACAGTGGTGCTCGATGGCGACGCTGGCCGACCTCGCTCGCCGTACCGCCCTTGAGGCGCCGGCGCTGGCACACGTCCAGCGCCTGGTGGCGTCGTGGGGCTTCCTAGCCGACCTGTGCTTCGCCGACCTCCTCCTCTACGTGCCCGAGCGCACCGAGGACGGCGCGCCACCCCGCTTCGTCGTCGTAGGCCAGATCCGCCCCACGACCAGCCAGACGCTGTACCGCGAGGACCGGGTGGGGGCGGTCGTCGACGGGGGTGAGAGCCCCCTGCTGGTCCGGGCCTGGCGCTTGGGCCAGATCATCGACGGCCACGTCCCCGCCACTCGGAGCCGGGGCGAGGCCGCCAACATCCAGTGCATCCCGGTGCGATGGAAGGACGCGCTGATCGGCATCGTCGCCCGGGAGTCGGCGCCGTGGGTCGGCCGCCGTCCGGGCGAGCTGGAGCGGGTGTACCTCGACGTCTTCGACGCCTTCGCCCGCATGATCGCCGCCGGCGAGTTCCCGTTCGGGGCCGAGAGCACCGAACCGAAGGACGCTCCGCGGGTCGGCGACGGCGTGGCCCGCCTCGACGCCACCGCCCGGGTCGACTACGCCTCGCCCAACTTCGTCTCCGCCCTGCACCGCATGGGCATCCACGCCAACCTGGCCGGCGCCCGCTTCAGCGAGATCGGCTTCGACGAGGCCCCGGTGCGGGCCGCCTTCGCCATCGGCCTCCCCATCACCGAGGAGATCGAGCGGGGGGAGGTCAGCGTGCTCGTGCGCTGCATCCCCCTCCTCGACCACGGCAAGGTCGCGGGCGCCATCGTCCTGCTGCGCGACGTCTCCGAGCTGCGCTTCCGCGACCGCCTCCTGGTGTCCAAGGACGTGCTCATCCGGGAGATGCACCACCGGGTGAAGAACAACCTCCAGACCATCTCGTCGATCCTGAGGCTGCAGGGGCGGCGTGTGGAGGCCGCCGAGGCCAAGGAGGCGATCGAGGAGTCCGTCCAGCGCATCCGCGCCATCGCCCTCGTCCACGAGAAGCTGTCCTCGGGCGCCAGCGCCGAGGTCGACTTCAACGAGATCGTGCAGTCGCTCGTGCGGTGGGTGGAGGAGGGCCTGGTGTCGCCCGAGCGCCAGGTAGAGCTGGTCGTGGAGGGCGACCCCGGGCCCTTGCGGGCCGAGGTGGCCACGCCACTGGCCGTCACCCTCACCGAGCTCCTTCAGAACGCCGTCGAGCACGGCTACCCCGACGGCTGGGCGAGCACCACCCCGGGCCGGGTCGTGGTCTCCCTGGCCAACGACGGCGCCGAGCTGGTCGTGCGCGTCCACGACGACGGCGTCGGGCTCCCCGAGGACTTCTCGGTCGGCGAGCCCAGCCTCGGTCTCACCATCGTGCGCACGCTTGTCACCACCGAGCTGGGCGGCCGCATGGCGATGTGGACCGACGGGGGGACGCTCGTGGAGCTGCGGATCCCGGTGGCCGCGGGCTCGGCCTGAGCCGGCCCGCGTGGCCCGCCGGGCAAGACCACGGCCGCGGCCGCGCGGCGGCGGGCCAGCCAGGCCTTGCGCAGCTTGCGGCGCTCCTCCTCGGAGGTGCCGCCCCAGACGCCCGCCTCCTGGTTGGTGGCAAGGGCGAACTCCAGGCACTGGCTCTGGGCCTCGCAACAGCCGCACACCGCCTTGGCTGCCGCTATCTGCTCGAGTGCCGGACCGGTGGTGCCGACGGGAAAGAAGAGGTCGGGATCGGTGTCACGGCACGACGCCCGATCCCTCCAGTCGTCGGCGTCCCAGTCATGAGTTCGACTCCACGTGAGAGCCACCGCACCTCCCCGGCCACTTGTGAACGCGTTCACAAGATGCCCACCTGGTAACGGAACTGAGGAGAACGACGAAGAGTGTGCTACGCGATTTTCTGCACGCAACCGGCTCGGAGTCTATAGAGAGACGGTGGATCCGAGCAAGGGCTTGTGCCCGAGTTCTCAAGGCTCCGAACCGGGGACGGTCGCGTTCCCGAGGGGCACGACGACCCGCAGGCGGTGCGGCTCGGAGGTGAGAACCAGCTCCTCGGCCTCGCCCATGTAGTCCCCGTCGGCCTGCCAGGGGACGGGGCCGTGGCCCCGGACCACCCGCCGGGCCTGGTCGCGGCGCAGGTCGACGTGGCGGTGGCGGCCGACCCGCTCGCCCTTTCCCAGGGCCCGGCCCGTCACCCCGAGAAGGGGGCCCACCTTCAGCTTGCGCAGGGTCACCATGGCCAGCCCGCGGTCGCCAGTGGCGCCGGGGGCGATGTTCAGCGGCCGGGGGCCGAGGTAGGTGTAGGGGTTGGTGTTGCAGCAGATCCCGAAGTACCCGTCGTCCACCGTCGTGCCGTCGTCGAACTCCACCAGGAAGCGGGGACGGCTGTGGTCGTAGTGGCGGAACCAGGTGGCGAAGGCGGCGTAGACGAAGATGGCCTGACCGATCTTGCGCTTGAGCGTGCTCCGGCGCTCGACCTGCTCGACGACGGCGGCGTCGAAGCCGATGCCCACGTGGAACAGGAAGGCCCGGCTGTTGGCCCATCCCACCGGGACGGTCCGGACGGAGCCGGCGGCGAGGGCGTCGGCGAGCCGGGCGGCGGCGTCGTCGGCGTGGCGGGGCAGGCCCATGGTGCGGGCGAACACATTGGTGGAGCCGCCCGGCAGGGGAGCCAGGGCGGTCTGGCCGTCGTGGGCGAGGAGGCCGTTGGCCGCCTCGTTGACGGTGCCGTCGCCGCCGAGCACGGCGACGGCGTCGAACCCCTCGGCGGCCGCCTCCCGCGCCAGCTCGGAGGCATGGTTGCGCTCCCTGGTCTCCACCTCGACGAGGTCGTGGTCGCCGAGGGCCCGGTTGACGGCCGCCCGCAGGCGGGTCGACACCGCCGACGCGGTGGGATTGACGATCAGCCGTACCCGTCGCCGGTCCTCCGGCGCGATCACGCCGGGGGGAAGGGTGCGGGGGCGGAGCG
>DASZOE010000618.1:0-3370 GCA_035550945.1 Acidimicrobiales bacterium | reverse complement strand
GAGGGAAGCGGCGAGTGCGTCGACCGGACGATCAGGTAGTTGCGCCAGCCACTGCATGCCAGTCGGGCCAGCGAGGCGCCGGAGCCGCCGGTCGTGTGGCGCGAGCTCTCGCCACGCACGGAAGAACCCGTGCTCGCGGCGGGGCATGGGCCACGGAACGTGGGCCTCGTCGACGAAGACTGCACACCACGCGGCCACGAGCTGGCTGACCGCCCGGACGGTCCCGACATCCGTACGGCCGACCCGATCGCCGGCGGTCTCCCGGGGCTTGTCGTCCGGTCCCACGAGGAGGTCCAATCGGACGATCTCCACCGCATCGACCGTTCGCCCCCCGATCTCGAAGCTGGGCTGCGACGCGAGCTTCGAGTCGACTTCGATGATGGCGCGCCGGAGATCCGCATCGGTGATGGCCCCGCGCCCGTGGGCCTCGCGGAACGCGGCGAGCGTCAGGTGGGTGCGCGCCCGCAACCACCGTCGGGCGACGGCGGTGGCGTCGTCGAAGGGCAGGTGCTGCAGGCCGAGGAGGGGATCGACCGCCACGAAGCTGGTCAGCGGCCAGAGCGGAGCGATGATCTCCGCCGCTGTGGAGACATCGGCGAGGAGTTCGGTGTGGCGGGCAGATCGTCCGCTGTGGTCGTCGTCTCGGTTGCTCATCTCGATCGTGTGGCCAGCTCCACGTCCGGCCGAAGGCGGCGGGATTCTGGCACGGGCGCTACCCCCGTCGAACTGCCTCGGGTCGTCAGCCGGGAGGCGACGGGCGCCGAGGTGCGCACGACGGCGTACACCCGGCTGCGCAACCTGCGCATCCGCTCCCCTGGAGTGAGCCAGACGACGGCGACCACGAGCGCGATCGCCGCGAGCGTCGCAACGAGGAGAGAGGAGCTGACCGGCTCGGGGACCTCGTGGGGAATATCGTGAACGACGAAGGTCTCCACGGCGGTCAGCCCACCGACGTAGGCGAACACCCCGGCGGCGGCGCCGAATGCCGCGGTTGCGACCGCCGGGACGGGCCGGAACGGCGCCGAGCGCAGCCACCCATCGACGGCCCGGGCTGCCGTTGCCCACGCGAACACCGTCACGAGCACCCGCGCCGCCGTCGACAGGTGCGGGTGGATGAGCAGGTACGCGGCCGAAAGTGCCGCGGCCGGCACGAGCAGCGCGACGCCCAGCCGAACGCTCCGGGCGACGACATGGGGGGCAGGGCGTTGCTCGTGGCGGTGATGGGCCGTTACCGCGCTGCCGGCCCCGAGGAACAGCGCTGCCTTGTACATCCCGTGCCCGAGGATGTGGAGCAACGCCGCGGCGAACGCTCCTATGGCCACCTGCACCGTCATGAACCCCATCTGACCTGCCGTGGACCACGCCAGGTTCCCCTTCACGTCGCTGCGCACCAGCATCACGGTCGTCGCGTAACAGGCAGTGACGGCACCCGCTGCGAAGGCCACGTGCGTCGCCGCCGCCGACGACCCGAACACCGGACCGAGTCGCACCAACAGCATGCCGGCGCCGTTGACCACGCCTGCGTGGAGCAGCGCCGACACCGGCGTGGGCGCTGCGATCGTGGACGGCAGCCACGGGTGCACGGGTACGAGGGCGGACCGGGAAATGCCCGCAACGGTCAGGCGCAAGGCGACTATCCACAACCCGTTCCCAACGAGCACCGGGATCGACGCGTCGGCGAGCTCCTGGGCGCCCTCGGCGGGCGAGCGGAGGTCGATCTCGCCGACGGAGACGACGGCGAGGAATGTGGCCACCAGTAGCGCGCCGTCTCCGACCCAGAGGCTGCGCAGGGTCCGCCGGGCCGAGCGCCGCGCCGGTCCCCAGGTGGCCCGGTGGGTCACCAGCCCAGCCAACGCCAGGCCGGCCAGGATCCAGGAGGCGCACAGCAGGCCGAGGGTGGCGGCGAAGGCCACCGACGTCGTCGCCGCGGTCAGCAGCGAGGCCAGTACGAAGAAGCGGCGCTCCCGAAGATCCCGCTGCAGGTTGCGGTCGGCGAAGGATTGCACGACCAAGCCGACCCCGGTGGTGAGCAAGCCCAGCAGAGCGGTGACGCGACTTGCATGCAGGCCGAGGAGCGCATCGCCATCGCCCCTCTCGATGACGGCTGCGACCGGTTCGTCCACAGCCACGACGACCGCCACGACGATCGCAGCGGCGAACGCGGCAGAGGCCGCCCGTATCGCCCATCGGGCGGACCGCTCTCCGGCGGGGCGCGCGACGGCGATCGCCGCGGCGGCAATCGCGGGCAGCGCGGGGACAACGATCACCAACGTCTCGGCCGGCGTCATCTCGACCGAGGCACCCTACGCAGCAAAGCGCTGGACTGCCATTCGATGGTCAGGTGCTAGGTGCACGACCGGGCCAGCCGGTCTCGTCTTCGTCCATGAGGTCGCCTGGTGATGTCGACGCTGGTCACGGCTAGCCTCCTTCCTGGCCGCTGGCGCATGGTACGGGTTGGGTCGCGCCAGTCCAAGTCCATCGAGCACCCCGCTGAGCGTCCGCGTCGCTGTCGCCCTCGAGGCGAACGGTGAGATGCGGACGGTGGGACAGCTGGGCGCTGAAGTCGCGCCCTCAGCTCCGGAGGATCCGCCTTCCCTCGGCCTTCGCCTTCAAGCTGCCAGCGGGCTCGACCATCGATCTCACCAGTGCGAGGGCAGGCGGGCCAAGCGGTTCACCTGAGTAGCAGACCAGGTGCCAAGGCCGGTTGATGGGGGTGCCAGGGCACGCCCACACGGTGACGGACCCCTGGGCGATGCGTTCGGCGGCGGCGTCGAGGGAGATCAACCCCACCCCCAGCCCCATCTCCACGCCTTGCTCGATGGCGGCGTTGGATCCGAGGATCATCCTGGGCGGGTCGATGTCCAGCTCGGCGAGCAGGGCATCGGCTGCGGCGCGCGTCCCGGACCCCGGTTCGCGCAACAGCCAGGTCTCCCGGGCCGGGTCGTGCACCGCATCGGCACCGTTCGTCCGTGGCGGCGCCGAGGCGGGACCGATGACGACGAGCCGGTTCTCGCCATGGGCCAGGGTGTCCGCCGGTACGGCGAGCGGCGGCCGCCCGGCTAGGACGAGGTCGGCCTTGTGGTGGCGCAAGGTCTCCCACACCGTCATCCGGTTCCCGACCTGGATGGTGACACCGGCTTCGGGGTGCTGCTCGAGGAATCGGGCGACGACGGGCAGGAGCACCCGCTCGGCGGCCGTGGCCACCGCGACGAGCCGAACCCTGCCCCGTGCCGGGTCTTCGATGCTGCGGGCGCGGCGGGAGCCGTAGTCGAGGAGGCCGAGGCTGGTGCGCACGTCATCGGCGAAGGCCGTTCCGGCCGCGGTGAGGCGGAGGCCGCGGCCGTGGCGGGCGACGAGCGCCACCCCCAAC
>DASZOE010000617.1:0-7563 GCA_035550945.1 Acidimicrobiales bacterium | reverse complement strand
GCGGGACCGGTGCCCCTCGCCGTTACCGAGGTCGCCCGCAACCTGGACACGGTGTGGTCCCTGGCCTGGGACCCGGGGGGCGCCCTGTGGTTCACCGAGCGACCCGGGCGCCTGAGCCGGGTCGGGGGGCCCTCGCGCCGGATCGACGGGGTCTCGGAGGCGAGCGAGGCCGGCCTCATGGGCCTGGAGATCGACGGCCAGGGCCGGATGTTCGTGATGTACACGTCCGGGCGGGACAACCGCGTCGTGCGCCTCGAGCCCGACGGCTCCCAGCGGGTGCTCGTCGACGGCATCGCCCGGGCCGCCATCCACGACGGCGGGCGGCTGCGGTTCGGTCCCGACGGGCAGCTCTACGCGTCGACCGGCGACGCCGCCCAGCCCGATCTCGCCCCCGACGACGAGAGCCTCAACGGCAAGGTCCTGCGCATCGACCCCGAGTCGGGCCGGGCTGCCGTGTTCAGCAAGGGGCACCGCAACGTCCAGGGGCTCTGCTTCGACCCCGACGGGCGCCTGTTCGCGACCGAGCACGGGCCCAGCGGGAGGGACGAGGTCAACCTCCTACGCGAGGGGTTCGACGGGGGATGGCCGGGGACGTCGGGCAACGGGATCAAGAACTACACGCCGGCGGTCGCGCCCGCGGGCTGCGTGATCTACTCGGCCGACCTGATCCCCCAGTGGAAGGGGTCGCTCCTCTTCGTCACCCTCAGGGGCGAGAGCCTGCGCCGGCTCACCCTCGGCCCGGGCGGCACCGTGACCGGCGAGGAGGTGCTGTACCGGGACGAGTACGGCCGGCGCCGGGACGTCGCGGTCGGGCCCGAGGGCGCCGTCTACCTGACCACCTCGAACCGCGACGGCCGGGGGAGCCCGGCCGGGGGCGACGATCGCATCCTCAGGATCGCGCCGGAGCGCTGAGCCGGCGTCCACTGCCCCGACCTTGCTGTACTCGCCCGAGAACGAGGGGGGTCGTTAGCCTGCGCCGATGGAGACCATCGACATCGCTGGCCTGGACGGCGGGTCGGTCACGCTCACGGCACAGCAGCTCGAGGCGCTGGCCTCCCGGATCCGAGGTCCGGTGCTGCAGGCCGGGGACGAGGGGTGGGCCGAGGCCGTGCTGGTGTGGAACGGCATGGTGGCCAAGGTCCCGGCCCTCGTCCTGCAGCCCACGTCGGCGGCCGACGTGGCCGAAGCCGTGCGGTTCGCCGCCGAGCACGGCCTCCTGCTGTCGGTCAAGGGCGGCGGTCACAACATCGCCGGTACGGCGATGGCCCCCGGGGGCCTGACCCTGGACATGGCGTTGATGCGCCAGGTCACCGTCGACCCCGATGCCCGGCAGGTGCACGTCGGGCCCGGCTGCCGCCTGGGAGAGGTCGACGCCGTGACCCAGGAGCGCGGTCTGGCCGCGGTCCTGGGGTTCGTCTCCGAGACCGGGGTCGCCGGCCTCACCCTCGGAGGGGGGTTCGGCTACCTCACCCGCCGCTTCGGGTGGACGGTGGACAACCTCGACGAGGTCGAGATCGTCGCCGCCGACGGGCGGGTGCTGACCGCCAGCCGCGAGGAGAACGCCGACCTGTTCTGGGCCCTCCGCGGAGGGGGTGGGAACCTCGGTGTCGTCACCCGCTTCACGTTCCCGCTGTACGAGGTCGGCCCGATCGTCACCGGTGGGCTGATCGGCTGGGGAGCCGAGCGGGCCCCCGAGGTGCTCGCCGCATACCGGCAGCTCACGGAGTCGGCGCCGCGGGAGCTCACCGCCGTGCTCACCATCCGCCTGGCGCCACCCGCGCCCTTCCTCCCTCCGGAGTGGCACGGCAAGCCCATCGTCGGCGTCGTCGTTTGCCACACCGGGCCGAGGGCGGCGGACGACCTCGCCGGGCTGCGGGGGCTGGGATCGCCGATCGTCGACCTCATCGTCGAGAAGCCCTACACGGCCCAGCAGTCGATGCTCGACGCCACGCAGCCCAAGGGACCCCACTACTACTGGAAGACGGAGTTCATCCCCGGGCTGTCGGATGAGTTCTTCGACAGCTTCCACGCCGGCGCCGTGCAGGTGACCTCGCCGATGTCGCAGTCGATCATGTTCCACCTCGCCGGCGCCCTCAACGAGCGCGGCGACGACGACGGCGCGGTGGGCAACCGTGACGCCGCGTTCGTCACCGGCTACGCCGCCTCGTGGCGGCCCGACGACCCCCGGGGCGCCGAGCACGTGGCCTGGGCGCGCGACTCCTGGTCGGCGATCCGGCCCTTCTCCACCGGCAACTACGTGAACTTCCAGGTCGCCGACGACGACGCCACCCGGATCGCCGCGGCCTACGGTGACAACTACGGGCGCCTCCAGCAGGTCAAGGCCGCCTACGACCCCGGCAACCTGTTCCGGGTGAACCGCAACGTCGCCTCCTGAGTACCCACCGAGCTGGCGGTGGACCTGCGTGCCATGGCGCGGTAGATGTTCCCAGCAGCTATTGGCAGCAGTCGTCCCGGGCCCTAAGTTTCACCAGCAACCACGCGCTGAGGAGAACCACGCCAATGGATCGCAGGAGCATGGGTAGGCGGCGGAAGCGGTCCGTCGCCGGGTTGGGGACGCTGGCACTGCTGGCCTCGGCGGTGGGGGTGGGGTTCGGCATCGATCCGGCAGCCGCGGCCTTCCCGGGACGCAACGGCAGGATCCTGTGCAACAGCAACCGCGACGGGAACAACGAGATCTACGGGTTCAACCCCGACGGCACCGATCCCCGGCGCCTGACCTTCGATCCCGCCAACGACCTGGAGGCGACCATGTCGCCCGACGGCACGCGTATCGCCTTCACCAGCACCCGGGAGGGCGGTGACCAGGAGATCTGGATGATGTACCAGGACGGCAGCGGTGCCCGGCGGCTGACCTTCTCGCCCGGCGAGGATCGACCGGGAACCTTCAGCCCGGACGGTACCCAGATCTCCTTCCACAGCGGCCGCTTCCCCGCCCCGTCCGGCCCCGGGCACAGCAGCCTCGAGATCATGAAGATGAACAGCGACGGCTCGAACCCCGTCCGCCTGACCAACAACAACTTCCAGGACTCGTTCGCCCACTGGTCGCCCCTCGGCGACAAGATCGCGTTCACCACCAACCGGGACAGCATCGTCAACCCGGACAACACGGTGGTGTTCAACTTCGAGGTCTACACCATGAACACGGACGGCTCGAACCCGGTGAACGTGAGCAACTCGCCGGGCGAGGACGCCCACGGCCACTGGTCGCCGGACGCAACGCAGCTCACGCTCCACAGCCGGCGGGACTTCCTACCGAGCCCCACCGGCCTCCAGATCGAGATCTACCGCATCGACGCCGACGGCTCCGACCCGGTCCGC
The DNA here is from genome assembly GCA_035550945.1 of Acidimicrobiales bacterium. GTDB lineage: Bacteria > Actinomycetota > Acidimicrobiia > Acidimicrobiales > AC-14 > DASZOE01. The sequence continues at coordinate 4,224 of DASZOE010000617.1, read as the reverse complement.
CTCACGGGCCCGGACAACGTCTTCGACGCCTTCCCGGTCTGGTCGCCGGACGGTACGAAGATCGCCTGGTCCAGCAGCTTCCCCAGCGACATCTGGACGATGAACGCCTCCGACGGCAGCGGCAAGTTCAACATCACCAACACCGCCGCCCACGAGGAGCGCTGCGACTGGAGCCGCCTGCTCCCCTGCACCGTCACCGGGGCGGGACAGATACTGGGCACCGCGGGCGACGACGTCATCTGCGGCTCGCCGGGTGCCGACTCCATCGTCGGCCTCGGCGGCAACGACGTCATCTACCCGGGCGCCGGCAACGACAGCGTTTCAGCCGGTGAGGGCGACGACATCGTGTTCGGCGACCATGGCGACGACCGCATCTTCGGTGACGCCGGGAACGACACCCTCTTCGGCGACCAGGAGAACGACCAGCTCTCGGGTGGCCCCGGCGACGACATCGTCTCCGGGAGCGAGGGCACCGACCAGGTCGGCGGCTCCGACGGCACCGACGAGTGCTACGCCGAGTCGGTCCGGGGGTGCGAGGTCCCCGCCCCCACGCTCTAGCGACTTCTGCGCAAACGGGGGAGCGACCCCCTCAGTCGGCGACGACGGCGTCGAGCAGCCTGAGGTTGGCGGCCCGCCGGGCGGGGACGGTCGCGGCCACCAGGCCCGCGACGGTGGCGACGCCCGTGAGGCCGACCAGCTGGCCGACCGGGAATACCCGTCGGGTGATGCCCTGCTCGTGGAGGGCGGTGGTCAGCACCCATCCGAAGAACAGGGCCACGGCGACGCCGAGGACCGCTCCCAGGAAGGCGATGATCACCGCTTCGGAGCGGATCATCGCCCGCAGCTGGCGCCGGGCCATCCCGATGGCCCGGAGGAGGCCCAGCTCCCGGATGCGCTCGTGCACGGACAGGGCCAGGGTGTTGGCGATGCCGAGCAGGGCGATCACCACCGACAGGGCGAGCAGGGCCACCACGGGCACGAGGAGGCGGTCCACCTGCTCGGCCTGGGCGGCCACCACCTCGGCCCGGTCCCGCACCGCCAGGTTGGGGAAGTCGACGAGGGCGGTGCGGAGGGCGGCCCTGCCCTCGGCCTTGGTGGTGCCGGCCACGAGGCGGACGTCCACCTCCATGTCCAGCTGGTCCGTGTAGTTGGCCTCGAAGGCGCCGAGGGAGAGGACGTAGTCGCCCCGAACCGTCGCCGACGAGTAGGTGGCAGCCAGGCGCTGGTGGCGGGTACCGGTCCGGGCGAAGGTCATCGGGACCAGGTCGCCCACCTGCCAGCGGTGACGGGCGGCGACGCTGTCCCGCACCAGCACCCCGTCGTCGCCGAGGCTGCGAACCGCCGCCGTGGACGCGGCGTCGAGGTGGTACAGGTCGTCGACGGTGGCGGGGTCGACGGCCACCAGGGTCTGGCCCCGCCCCCGCAGGCCCCACTGTCCCGACCGGATCTCGGAGACGGCGGCCACGGCCGGGGACTCCCGGATGCGCTGGGCGGCGACGGGCGGGACCCCGTTGGGCGCGCCCGGGACCTGATGGGCCGTCACCACGAAGTCGGCCCGCATGGCCCGTTCGACGGTGGTGCTCGCCGACGCCTTCATGGAGGCACCCAGGATGGCGACCACGCCGATCAGGCCGATGCCGATCATGAGGGCGGACGCCGTCGCCGCCGTGCGCCGGGGGTTGCGCACGGCGTTCTCCCGCCCGAGCACGGCGGGCTTGCCCAGCACCTCCACGAGGGGCCGCCCGACGAGGCGGGCGACGGGCCGGGCCAGCACGGGCGCCACCAGGGCGACGCCGGCGAGCACGGCCACGGCGCCTCCCCCGACGAGGACCAGAGGACGGGCGAGGTCGACGAACAGCCCCGCGGCCATGGCCCCCGCTCCGACGGCGGCCGCGACCGTGCCGGCGAGCAACCGGCGCCGGAGAGAGGCGTCGTCGTCCCCGGACAGGCCCGAGATGGCGACGAGCGGCGACACCCGGGTGGCCCGCCGGGCGGGCTGGACGGCGGCGACGGCGGTGAGGAGCCCGCCCGCGAGCAGGCCGACGACCGCGGTTCGGGGGTGGAAGGCCACACCGGCCGTGGGCGTCGAGAGGCCGAAGCTCCGCAGTAGGGCGAGGAGACCGCCGGACCCGGCCACGCCGGCCACCACTCCGGCGGTCGAGGCCACCACGCCGATGAGGAGGGCCTCGGCCAGCACCGACAGCGTGACCTGGCTCCGGCTGGCGCCCACCGCCCGGAGGAGCCCGAGCTCCCGGGCCCGGTGGGCCACGAGGATCGAGAACGTGTTGAAGATGATGAAGCCGCCCACGAGAAGGCCGACGGCGGCGAGCACGAGCAGGGCGGTGGTCAGAAAACCCAGGGCCCGGGTCCACGACTCCTTGGCCGCCTTGGCCGCCTGGTCGGCGGTGAGGACCTCGTACTGCTCGGGGACGGCGGCCGCGACGCGGGCCCGGAGGGCCTCGGCGCTCAGGCCCGCGGCAGCCCTGACGGAGACGGCGTCGAGGCGCTCCACCTGGCCCAGGAGCCGCTGGGCCGTCGTCAGCTCGAAGGAGGCGAGGGTGGAGCTCACGAGCCGGTGGGTGCCGCTCAGGCCGGTCACCACGAAGTCCTCGACCGCCGCGGGGAACTGGACCGTGACGCGATCACCCAGGCGCAGGCCGGCCCGCTCGGCGGTGGCGTCGTCGACGGCCACCTCGCCCGGCCCGCTCGGGGCCCGGCCGGCGACGAGGCTGGCGTCGGGTGTCCATGCCGCGCCCATGGCGGGCAGGCCGTCGGTGGCCAGCGAGCGGCCGCCGGGACCGACCAGCTGGGCGTAGCCCCACACCGTCCCCCACGCCGAGCGGGCGCCGGGAACGGCCTGGACCGCGGGGAGGAGGGCGGCCGGCATCGGCTCCCGCTCCGACGAGGTGTCGCCCGCGGCGCTGAACGCGGCCGCCGTGCGCACGACGACGTCGACCTCGTCGGCCGCCGGCGCCGAAGCCCGGGCGTACGCGGCCTCGATGGTGTCGGTGAGCACGAAGGTCCCGCTCATCAGGCCGACGGCGAGGGCAACGCCGACCGCCGTGTGGGCGGCGCGCGGCCAGTGGGCCAGCGCCCCCTTCAGCAGCCGCCACATCCCTCAGCGCTCCTGGTCCCGGCCCGCGTCGGCTGCGGCGGCGGCGGCCGAGGCGGCGGCGACCATGTCAGTCGCCCAGGCGCTTCATCTGGTCGAGGATGGAGTCGGCGGTCGGGCTCGACAGCTCGTCGACCACCCGGCCGTCGGCGAAGAACACCACCCGGTCGGCCCACGCCGCGGCGGCGGGATCGTGGGTGACCATGACGATGGTCTGGCCGAACTCGTCGACCGCCTGGCGGAGGAAGGCCAGGAGCTCGGTGCCGGCCCGGGAGTCGAGGTTCCCGGTGGGCTCGTCGGCGAAGATGATCTCCGGGCGGGACACCAGGGCCCGGGCCGCGGCCACGCGTTGCTGCTCGCCCCCGGAGAGCTGGGCCGGGCGGTGGCGGAGCCTCGACCGGAGGCCCACGACGTCGACGACCCGCTCGTACCACTCGGGGTCCGGTCGGCGGCCGGCCAGGGCGAGGGGAAGGGTGATGTTCTCGGCCGCGGTCAGGGTCGGCAGGAGGTTGAACGCCTGGAAGACGAACCCGACCCGGTCCCGGCGGAGAAGGGTGAGGCGGCGGTCGTCGAGGGCGCCCAGCTCGACGTCGCCGATCCACGCCGAGCCCGAGGTGAGCGTGTCGAGGCCCGCCGCGCAGTGCAGGAGCGTGGACTTCCCCGAACCCGAGGGGCCCATGATGGCGGTGAAGCGGCCCCCCTCGAACTCCAGGAAGACGCCGTCGAGAGCCCGCACCGTGGTCTCGACGTCACCGAAGACCTTCACCCCGTCCACGACACGGGCCGCCGCCTCCGACGACCGCTCGGAGGGTCGATCGTCGCTGAGAGCCGGGTTGTTGAGCAGGAGCGTCATGGTCGGTCCCCTCAGACGAGCTTGGCCGCATGGCCGGGACAGAAGAGGTTCACGGCCGAGCGGACGGCGGCGTCGACGGCGGCGGGTGACACCCTGACGAGCGGGACCTGGCCCGCGGCCTGCATCGCGGCGGCCTTGACCTGGGCGAAGGTCTGGCCCTGGTCGAAGGCGTCGCACACCGAGTCGCCGAACTGGCGCGCCTGGGACTCGGAGGGGGTGACGGGCAGCCCCAGGGACGAGATCGCGCTGCGGACCTGGG
>DASZOE010000616.1:0-1968 GCA_035550945.1 Acidimicrobiales bacterium | reverse complement strand
CTCCTGCCCCCGCAGGTCTACCCGCTGGGCAATCTCGTCCCCGACGGCGCCGGCGACGTCACCCTTCCCCTCCGCTTCACCGACCGCCTGTCGCTGGGAAGCACCGACGGCGTGTTCCCCCTGCGGGTCGATCTCCGCGAGCGGGGGAGCGGGCGCCTGCTCCACCGGCTCACGACCCATGTGGTCCACCTCCCGGGGGCGGGGAACGGCGCCAAGCTGGGCGTCTCGTTCGTGCTCCCGCTCCATGCACCACCAGGGCTGCCGGCCGACGGCTCGCGCCAGCTCCACGGCATCGAGGGCCTCGTCGGCCTGCCCGGCGTCCTCGACACCCTGCGGGACACGCCGGTCTCGCTCGCCCCCACGCCCGAGACCCTGGCCACCCTCGCCGCCAGCCCGGAGGAGAAGGCGACCAGCCTCCTGCGCGGCCTCCAGCAGCGGGTGCCGGCCGTCACCGTCCTTCCCGGGACCTACGTCCCCACCAACCTGCCCGCCCTGCTCGCCGCCGGGCTCGAGGAGGACGCCGAGACCCAGATCGACCGGGGGGTGGCCACCGTCGCCGACGTCCTGGAGGCCCGCCCGGACAACCGCACGTGGCTGGCTCGGGACCCTCTCGACGACGGCTCGTTGCACCGCCTGGGGGACCGGGGCATCGACCGGGTGGTCATCCCCGAGACCGGCCTCCGGTCGGTGCCCGGGCAGAGGCTGACGCCCACCGAGCCCTTCTCCCTCCGGGCGGGCTCGCGCCCGCTGTCGGCCGTGGTCGCCGACACCGGCCTGGCCGCCCATTTCGACAACGCCGTCGACCCGGTGCTGGCCGCCAACCACCTCCTCGCCGACCTGGCCGTCGTCTACCTGGACCGCCCCGGGGCCGATCGGCGGGCGATGGTGGCGGCCGCGCCCCGCTCCTGGCGCGCCGACCGCCGCTTCGTCGAAACCGCGGTGGCGGGCCTGACCCAGAACCCCATCCTCGACACCATCTCCCTCGACGGGATCTTCTCGTCCGTGCAGCCGGCCCGCGGCGGCGACGGCCGGCCCCTCGTCCGCACCCTCGCGCCGCCCCCGCCGGGCGGGTTGGCCGACGTCGTCGCCGAGCTCCGGACCGCACGTCGTCGCCTCGACGCCCTGGGCTCCGTCCTGGGCCCCGAGGCCAGCGCCCACGCCGCCCTCGAGGAGCGGCTGCTCCTGGCCCAGTCCATCGAGCTGCGCAGCACCCGGGCCCGCGAGCCATACGTCGACGCCGTCCTGCGGGGGGTCGAGTCCGAGGTGCGGGCCATCCGCATGCCCACCGGGCGCTCGATCACGCTCACGTCGCGGAAGGGCGAGATCCCCGTCACCTTCCAGAACCGCACCGGCGTTCCGGCGCGGGTCGTCGTCAAGGTCGAGAGCGAGAAGCTCGTCTTCCCCCGCGGCGACATCCACGTCCTCGACCTGGCCCGCCGCAACACCACGGAGCGCTTCTCGGTGGAGCTGCGGACATCGGGTGCCTTCCCCCTGCGCATCCGCCTCGAGTCGCCCGACGGCAACCTGCTGATCGACGAGACCCGCCTCACCGTCCGCTCCACGGCCGCGTCGCGGGTGAGCCTCGGGGTCTCCCTGGGAGCCGCCCTGTTCCTCGTCATATGGTGGGGCCGCCACGCACTACGGGGCCGGCGCGCCCGGCGCCTCGTTCCCGCGTAACGCCGCCCATCATCCCCGGGAGGACCCATGGCCGTCGCCGTCGTCACCGACAGCAGCTCCGACCTGCCCGCCGACCTCGTCGCCAAGCACGGCATCGAGGTCGTGCCGCTGACGATCCGCTTCGGTGACGAGGAGCTTGTCGACCGGCGGGACCTCACCCCGGCCCAGTTCTGGGCCCGCTGCGCGGCCTCGCCGGTGCTGCCCGAGACGGCCGCGCCGGCGCCCGGCGCCTTCCAAAACGCGTTCGCGGCCGCGGCCGAGCGAGGCGCCGACGGCGTCGTGTGCGTCGTG
>DASZOE010000615.1:0-3555 GCA_035550945.1 Acidimicrobiales bacterium | reverse complement strand
GGGAAGGGGTGGCATGACACCCGACCCCGTACGCGTGGCGATCGACGCCAGCGCCGTCCCCACGCTCCCCGCCGGCGCCGGCCGCTACGTGCTCGACCTGGTCCCCGCCCTGGGCCCCCACCCCGAGGTCTCCCTCACCGTGCTGTGCCGCTCGAACGACGAGCCCCGCTGGCGCTCGGCCGCGCCCCGTGCCCTCGTGCTCGGGCGGGCGCCCGTCCGGCGGCCCCTGCGCATGGCGTGGGAGCAGCTGCGGCTGCCGGCCATCCTCGCCGGCCTGCCCGTCGACGTCCATCACGGTCCCCACTACACGATGCCGGAACGGGCCACCCTGCCCCGGATCGTCACCGTCCACGACCTGTCCGTGATCGAGCACCCCGGATGGCACGAGCCGGCCAAGGTGGCGTACTTCCGGCGGGCCATCCGGGTGGCCGCGGCCCGGGCCGACGCCATCGTCGCCGTGAGCGCGGCCACCGCCGGACGCCTGCAGGCCCTCCTCGCTCCCCGGAGCGAAGTGCGCGTCATCCCCCATGGCGTCGACCAGGACCGCTTCCGGGTGCTGGACCCCGACGACGAGACCGGCGCCCTGCTCGATCGGGCCGCCCTCCGGCGCATGGGCGTGCAGCGCCCGTACCTCGCCTTCGTCGGGACGCTGGAGCCCCGCAAGGACGTCCCCACCCTGGTACGGGCCTTCGACCGCGTGGCCGCCGCCCATCCCGGGCTGTCCCTCGTGCTGGCCGGGGGCCGGGGCTGGGGCACGCGGGCGGTGGAGGCCGCGGTGCGGGCCGCGGTGCACGGCGGGCGGGTGTGCCTGGCCGGCTACGTGTCCGAGGAGCAGAAGGCGGCCCTGCTCCGGAACGCCGCCGCCGTCGCCTACCCGTCGCTCGAGGAGGGCTTCGGGATGCCCGCCCTGGAGGCGCTGGCCTGCGGGGCGCCGCTCGTGACCACCCGGGGATCGGCGATGGAGGAGGTCACGGGCTCCGCAGCCCTGCTGGTGGAACCCGGCGACCACCGGGGCCTGGCCGAGGCCCTGGAGGCGGCCATGGCGGGCGGGCCCGAGGTCGACCGCCGGCGGGCCGAGGGCTTCGCCGTGGTCGCCCGCCACACGTGGGAGGCGTCGGCCGCGGCCCACGCCGCGGTGTACGCGTCGGTCGCCCTCGCCGGTACCCCCTCCCCGTGACTCGAGTCACCGGGCGTACCTCCGGGAGTCGGCGCCGAAGAAGGAGACGACGACGACCAGGAGACACACGAGCGACGCCGCGGCGCTGACGACGAGACCGACGCGCACCGAGAGGGGGCGGTAACGGAGCACGACGGTGCTCGTCCCCTCCCCGACGGGCACGGCCGTGAAGGCCACGTCGGCCCGGGTGGTGGGCACGGCCCGCCCGTTGACCGTCGCCTCCCACCCCGGGAAGTGGGCCTGGCGGGCGACCAGCCAACCGGGAGCGGTCCGGGTGACCTCCAGGCGGACGTCCGTCGGCGTCTCCGAGAGGAGGCGGACCGTTCCCGGCCCCCCCTCCGACCCCTCGTCGACCTCGCCGTGGAGCAGCACGGTGCCGTCGGGGTCGAAGCCGTCGGCCTCGAGGGCGGCGAGGGCCTCGGCGTCGCTGGCCACGACCCGGGCCGCGGCCGGCGAGAACCACCGCCCGGGGCTGCCCGCCACCCTGGAGACGGTGACGCCCGCCTCGCGGCGCACCGGTTCCAGGGCCACGTCCTCGTCGGCCCGGCCCACGAGCACGAGGTGGCCGGCCACGGGCTGGCCCCCGATCTCCAGGCCCCCGGGCGGCGCCGCCGAGGTCGTCAGCCGGGCGTTGGTGCCCGTGACCACGGCCCGGTACTCCCGGCCCCCGCTGTCGCCGAGGGCGGGGAAGGCCAGCACCGTCCGGGGCTCGGCGCAGCCGGCCTCGGCCCGGGCCCGCTCCGTCCCCGATGCGGCGTCGAGCAGCACGAGTCCCACCGTGCACGGCCCGGTGCCGGGCACCGCGGTGGCCACCACCTCCACTGACCACAGCCCGGGGGCGGTGGCGGTGAAGGTCTGGGTCGCGGCGGTGCCCGGCTCCAGCGGGCCCACCGCCGCCTCCGGCGGTGCCGCGCCCAGGGCCGGGTCGGTGGCCAGGACCGGGAAGGGGTGGGGGTCGGCGGTCGCCGCCCAGCCCACGCCGAGCGTGCGCAGGAACCGGCCGACCCGGTGGGCGTCGGGCCGGTCGAGAAGATGGCGGTGGAGGCGGGCGTAGTTGCGGACGCCCAGCCCGTCGTAGGTGTCGGGCACGGCGACGCCGTACCACCGGTTGGCGTCGGGCGGCAGGAGGGCGCCGAGCAGCACGCGGTCGGCCCCCACCGTCTCCCGGACGGCGGCCAGAGCGGGGGTGACCGGATAGAAGTGGCGCTCCTCGACGGTGGGGTTGAAGTTCCGGAGCAGCCAGCCCGACTGGGCGAAGACGGCGCCCACGAGGAGGAGCCCGGCGGCCGCCCGGCCCGCCGCCTGTCGGCGCACGCCGGCCAGCAGAGCGGCGGCGGCCACGACGGCCAGGACCGAGAAGGCCACGAAGCGCACGTGGTCGTCGGCGACGGCCCGGGCCACGGCGGTGGCGACGGTGGCGTCCGGCCCCCGGGCGTCGACCCACCGGCGCAGCACGACGACCGCCCCGCCCAGCACGGCCAGGCCGCCGGCGGCCAGGGCCAGGGCGGGCACGGCGGCCTCGGCCCGGGCCGACACCCGCAGCGCGCCGGCCGTCATGTCGAGGCCCCGCAGCCACTCCAGCCCGAAGGCGGCCAGCACGACCACGGTGATGATCCACACCGGCTGGCTCCGGGCCACCGAGCCGGTGCGCACGACGGGGACGGAGTTGAGCAGCTCGCCGATCCCGCCCAGGTCGTAGGCGTAGACGAGCCAGGCCCCGGCCGCCACCGCGAAGAAGACCGGTGCGATCCGGGCCGGGCCCGCCGCCGGCGAGCGCCGCCGGAGCAGCGAGGCGACGCCCACCAGGGCGAGGAACAGGACGCCCAGGCCGACGTAGGAGCCGTTGATCTCGTTGAAGTTGGAGAGCGCCCCGTAGTGGCTGGGGTCGTAGTAGCCCGACGAGGGATCGCCGAACACGCCGGGGAAGGCATGGAGGAAGGCCAGGTCGCGGTCGAAGTTGAGCTTGTAGACGGCCGACCGGGTGCTGAAGGCGGAGCTCTCCCGCAGGTACTCGGCGAAAGGTAGGAGCTGCACCGCGCTCAGGGCCAGGGCGCCGATGCCGGCCAGGCCGAACCCCAGGGCCAGCCCCATCCTCTCCCGCCCCGGACGGCGGGCGAGGACCACCCGCACGGCCACGTAGGCCAGCACGAGGACAGTGCAGTAGAAGAACGTCTCCGGGTGCCCGGCCAGGAGGCCGGCGGCCAGAGCGGCCGCCCAGCCCACGAGGGCGAGCCGGGCCCGGCGCCGGGTCCGGGCCTGGAGCGCGACCTCGGCCAGCCACAGGCCGGCGGGCAGGCCGACGGCGGCGCCGGGATGGGGCCAGCTCAGCCAGAGCAGGTTGTAGCCACAGAAGGTGTAGGCCACCGCCCCCACCACCC
>DASZOE010000614.1:0-2308 GCA_035550945.1 Acidimicrobiales bacterium | reverse complement strand
GCCGACGGCCAGGAGGACGACGCCTGCCCCACCGGTGGCCAGCACGGCCCGCAGGGGCTCGGTGAGGGCTCCTCCGAGCACGCCGCCGGCGCCCCGGAGCTCGTCGAGCGGCGAGTCCATCGACGGCGACCCGCCCAGGAGGTGGAGCAGCCCGCCGCCGGAGACGGTGAGCAGGCCGGCGCCGACGACCAGCCGCCCGGCGTCCTCCCTCGGGCGGCGGACGAGGAGCACCAGGCCGAGGGCGGCCACGGCCAGGGGCAGGACCAACCGGCCTCGCCCGACGGCCGTCGCCGCGCCCCGCGAGAGGGCCCGGCCGGCGGGACCGGCCAGATCGGCGTAGATGCCGAGGGCGGCGACCAGGGCGCCGGCGAGGAGCGCCAGGCCGGCGACGTCGTGACCGTGGCCACCGAGCGTCAGCCGGACACGGCCCGCTCGGGGGCCGCGGGCCGGTCCCCTCGGCGCCTTGCCTGCGGAGCGGCGTCGCGCCGGAGGCGCACCGCGGCCCCGGGCCGGCGCCTTCGCGGGCGCCGCGGCGCGCGCTCGCCCGGTGGGAGCCGTGCCGGAACCGGACCGGGCCCGGCCGGCCGTCCCCTTCCGCGGTCCGGTGGTCGTGGCCACAGTGCCCACAACGCTAACACCAGCAACAGGAGCGACGGCGCCACCACGCCCATTCCGTTCCGGTGACGCTCACCGCCACCTGTCGGCGGCGAGCGTCACCGGAAGGACCTCAGGTCTCGGGCGCCGCCGGAGCGGCCCCCCGGGGGCGGGCGGCCCGGGTCGCCCACGTCTCGATGGCCGTGACCCGGGAGGCCAGCGCCGCCACCGCCTCGGTCGCCCGGCGCTCGGCCGCCCGCACCTCCCCGAGGACGACCACGCCCCGCTCCATCTCGGCGGCCAGGGGCTCGATGGCGCGCAGGCGGTCCTGCAGGGAGGTGAGGCCGGCGACCAGACGGGCCACCGCCCCGTCGTGGGAGCGGGCGCGGGCCGAGACGGCGTCGAGCTCGGCGCGCAGCCGGTCGACCTCCGCCATCCGGCTCTCGAAGGCCTCGACGTGGCGCTCCACCTCGGCGGTGCGGTCCGCCACCCGCTCGAGGGCCAGCTCCAGCTCGTGGCCGACGCCCCTCCGGATCCCGGCGACCTCCGCCTTCAGGGCCTCGACGGGAGCCACCCGCTCCTCGAGGGCGGCGAGGGAGGCGGCCAGGTCCCGGACGGCCCCGGCCTGGCGCTCGCCGGCCTCGCCCACCCGCTCGGCCTCGGTCCGCACCCGGCCCTGCAGGGCCGCGTCCCGGGACTCGATCTCGGCGGCCAGGCGCTCGGCGTCCTGGCGGGCAGCCCGGCGGACGGCCTGGAGCTCCACGGCCAGCGGGCCGACGTCGGCCAGCTTGGCGTCCACCTGAGCCACCCGCTGGTCCACCCTGCCGACCCCGTCGCCCAGGGCTGCGACCTGCTCGGCGAGCCGGGCCACGTCGCGCTCGCGGCTCCGGACCCGCACGGCCGCCTGGTCGAGCTGCTGGCGGACGCTCCTGCGGAGCCCCTTGACCTCCGAGGACAGCGCCTCGACGGCGCCGACCCGGGCTTCGAGGGCGGAGAGCTGGTCGCGGACGCCGGCGAGCGTGGCCCCGGGAGGGGCCGCACGGGCCCCGACCTGGGCCTCCAGCCGCCGGATGCGCTCGACCATCTCGCCCTCCCGTCGCCGGGACGCGGCAAGGTCGTCGCCGGCCCGGTGGAGGCGGTCGGCATCTGCCCGCCGCGCCTCCATCTCCCTGGTCAGCTCGTCGACCCGGGCTCCGAGGGCCGCGACCGTTCGCGCCAGCGCGCCGACGGGGTCGGCCGGGCCTGACGGATCCCCCGGCGGCGGGGCTCCTCCGGGCGTCACCACGGCGATCCTACGGCGGCGACACGCCGATTCCAACGGGCGATCGCCGGCGGAGTGCCCGTCACGTGGTAGCTCATCGCGGTGACTGGGGAGGACAACCGGTAGGGTGAGTCGACGCTGGCGGGTGTGATGCACAGACGTGAGAAGTGGCTGGCGCTTCACAGCTTCGGCAAGTCCCTGGAGGTCGTCGGCGAGACGAAGTCGGGCCGGACCGTCTTCCAGGTGGGGCCGGCCACGCTCGTCCACCTCCCCGGCGCGGCCCATTTCACCCGGGCCGTCGCCTGCGTGCGCTGTGGCGACGTCATCGAGACGGAGGAACCGGTGGCCCGGCCCCGGGACCTCCTCCACGAGGGAACGCCCCACGTGTGCGCCACGTGCGCCAGCCTGCCCACGATCGGCAGCGCGCCGGCCCGGCCCCGCGCCCCGGGCCCC
>DASZOE010000613.1:0-5788 GCA_035550945.1 Acidimicrobiales bacterium | reverse complement strand
GCCCCCAGGCGTGGGTGCGGCTGCTGGAGGGGCCCGACGAGGGCTCGACCACGCTGCTCGACCTTCCCGGCGGAGCAGCCCGGGTGCGCTTCTCCGAGGGCGACAAGGTGGTCGTGGCCGCATCGCCGGAGCCGGACGGCACCACCGGCTACGCCTTCGTGGACCGCCAGCGCAAGCCCGTGCTCCTGTGGCTGGCGGCCGGGTTCGCGATCGCCGTGGTCGCCCTGGGCCGGCTGCGGGGCCTGGCCGCCCTGGCCGGGCTGGGCGCCAGCCTGATGGTTCTGCTGGCCTTCGTCCTCCCCGCCATCCTCGTGGGCCACAACCCGCTCTTGGTCGCCCTCGTCGGCTCGTCCGCCATCGCCTTCCTGGCCCTGTACCTGGCTCACGGCTTGCGGCCGGCGACGACCGTCGCCCTCCTCGGGACGCTGGCCAGCCTGGCCGTCACCGCCGTGTTGGCCCTACTCGTCACCAGGCTGGCCGGCCTCACCGGCTACGCCAGCGAGGAGGCGACCTTCGTGCAGCTCGCCCAGAGCACGATCGACCTGCGGGGCCTGGTGCTGGCGGGGGTGGTGATCGGGGCCCTGGGTGCGATCGACGACATGACCGTGACCCAGGTGGCGGCGGTGAGCGAGCTGCACCATGCCAACCCCCTTCTCGGCAGAGGGCGGCTCTACCGCTCGGCGATGCGCATCGGCCGGGACCACGTGGCCTCCACGGTGAACACCCTGGCCCTGGCCTACGCCGGAGCCTCCATCCCGCTCCTGCTGCTGTTCGTCCTCTCCCACCAGTCGTTGGGCTCGGTCGCCAACGGCGAGGTGGTGGCGACGGAGATCGTGCGCACGCTGGTGGGCAGCATCGGTCTGGTGAGTGCGGTGCCGATCACGACCTGGCTGGCGGTCCGCGCCCTGCCCGGCCCTTCGTTGACACCGGCCGAGGGCTGAGCAAGACTAAGAGTCATTCTCACTCTCGTCCCACGTTCCGTCGCTCTTCTCCTCGTCGCCATGGCCGCCGCCGTGGCGTGCGGCTCCTCGGACCACGACCGCCCGTCGGTGGTCGCCAGCTTCTATCCCCTGGCCGAAGCCGCCCAGCGCATCGGCGGCGACCGCGTCCGGGTCGAGAACCTCACGCCGCCGGGCGCCGAGCCCCACGACCTCGAGCTGACCGCGTCCCAAGTGGCCGACATCCAGGACGCCGGCGTCGTCCTCGTCCTGGGCCGGGACTTCCAACCCGCGGTCGAGAGGGCGGCCGAGGGTCGAGCGGGCACCGTGGAGCTGCTCTCGGCCCTCGGGCCCGCGGCCGGCGACACCCGCGACCCCCACGTGTGGCTCGACCCGGTCCTGTTCGCCACGATCGTCGATCACATCACCGACGCGCTGGCGCGGGCGGAGCCGGCCCAGCGGTCGGCCTTCGCCGCCGGTGCCGAGCGCTACAAGGCCGAGCTGGCCGAGCTCGACGCCGAGTACCGCGTCGGGTTGTCCGACTGCGATCGGCGCGAGATCCTCACCGCCCACGAGGCATTCGGGCGACTGGCCGCCCGCTACGACCTCACCCAGGAGGCCATCGCCGGCCTGGCCCCCGAGACGGAGCCCGCGCCCGACCGCCTGGCCGAGCTCGCCGACCTGGTTCGTCGGCGGGGTGTCACCACGATCTTCACCGAGACCCTCGTCTCGCCCGAGGTCGCCGGGGCCCTCGCCCGGGAGACCGGCGCCCGGACCGAGGTCCTGGACCCGCTCGAAGGCCTCTCCCGAGACGATCTCCGTGCGGGGAGGACCTACGCATCGGTGATGCGGGACAACCTCTCCAAGCTGCGCGCCGCCCTGGGGTGCCGGTGACGGCGTCGCCGCACCCCGTCGCCGGCTCCACCGCCGCCGTGGCCAGCGTGGTCACGGCCGAGGGCGTCTCCTTCCGCTATGGGTCGCGGCCCGTGCTCGACGACGTCAGCCTCTGCGTGGGTCCTGGCGAGTTCGTCGCCCTCGTGGGTCCGAACGGCTCCGGCAAGTCGACGCTGGTCCGGCTGCTGCTGGGCCTCCTGCGGCCGGACGCCGGCACCGTGCGCCTCTTCGGCGAGGACGCCCGCGCCCTTCGCGACCGCTGGCGGGTGGGGTACGTGCCGCAACGGGCGGTGGCCGCCAACGACCTCCCGGCCACGGTGCGGGAGGTGGTCAGCGCCGGGCGCCTGGGGCGCTCGGGATGGCACGGGCGGCTGCGCCGGGCCGACTGGCAGGCCATCGACCACGCCGTCGAGGAGGTGGACCTCACGGATCTCCGCGACCGGCGGGTCGGCGAGCTCTCCGGTGGCCAGCAGCAGCGGGTCTTCATCGCCAAGGCGCTCGCCGCCGAGCCCGACCTGCTCGTGGCCGACGAGCCCGTCGCCGGGGTCGACGCCGAGAGCCAGCGCCGGTTCCGCGACTCGCTCTCCCACCTGGTGCTCGAGCACGGCGGGGCCGTGCTGCTCGTGTCCCACGAGCTGGGGGCGGTGGCCGACGACCTCGACCGGGTCGTCGTGCTCAAGCAGCGCGTCCTCTTCGACGGCGACCCCTCCGAGCTCGCGGCCCGGGGCGTGAGCCTCGGGGTCCACGCCGAGGACCTCCCCCTGTGGCTGGAGCGCCTGCACTGATGCCGTGGCCCTTCGACCGCGACTTCATGCGCCTGGCCCTGGCCGCAGGGGTCGTCGTCGGGCTCTGCGCGCCACTGATCGGGACCTTCCTGGTCCAGAAGCGCCTGTCGCTCCTGGGCGACGGGCGCGGCCACGTGGCGTTCGCGGGCGTGGCCGGCGGGGTGCTCGTGGGGGTGTGGCCGGTGTGGACGGCGATGGCGGCCGCCGTCGCCGCCGCGGTGGTGATCGAGCGGCTGCGCTCCCGGGGCCGGGCGCCGGGCGACCTCGTCCTGGCCCTGTTCTTCTACTCGGGGATCGCCGCGGGCATCGTCCTGCTCGGGCTCGCCCATGGCGTGGACGCCAACCTCTTCGCCTACCTGTTCGGCTCCATCCTCACCGTGACGCCGGGCGACGTCGGGCTGATCGCCGTGCTCGGCGTGGTCGTCCTCGTCGTGGTCGGGGTGAGCTGGCGGGCCCTCTTCACCGTCATCCTCGACGAGGAGGCGGCCCGGGCCGCCGGCCTGCCGGTGGACACGCTGAACACGGTGCTGGCCGTGCTGGCGGCGGTGGTGGTCGTGGCCGCCATGCGGGTCGTGGGCATCCTGCTGGTGGCCGCCCTGATGGTTCTGCCCGTGGCGTCCGCCCAGCTCGTGGCCCGCTCGTTCGTGGCCTGCCTGCGCTGGTCCGCGGTGGTGGGCGTCGTCTCCGTCGTCGTCGGCCTGGGGTCGGCCCGGGCCGCCGACCTCGCACCCGGGGGCGCCATCGTCCTCGTGGCCGCGGCCATCTTCGCCGTCCTGGCGATGCTGCGCTCGGGCCGGCGGGCCCAACTGGCCTTCGCCCGCGGCCATGAGACGGGAAGGGCGGGACCCCCATGACGGGTCGTGGCGGCCCCCGGGACGAGGACCTCCACGCCACCGTGGCCCAGCGGCTCCGGCGCCTCGACCAGCGCTACACGCCGGTGCGGCGCCAGCTCGTCCAGGTCCTGGCCGACGCCCACGGCCCCCGGTCGGCCCCCGAGCTCATCGCCGCCGTCGGCGACCTGCCCCAGAGCTCGGTGTACCGGAACCTGGCCGACCTGATCCAGGCCGGCGTCACCAGGCGGGTCCAGGCCACCGACGACCTTGCCCGCTTCGAGCTGGCCGAGGACCTGGCCGGCCACCACCACCACCTGGTGTGCACCAGCTGCGGCGAGGTGGTCGACGTCACCCTGTCACGCGCCATCGAGCAGGCCGTGGGACGGGCCGCCGAGGAGGTCGCGGCCGCCGCCCGCTACCGGCCGGGAGGCCACCGCCTCGACCTCCTCGGCCTCTGCGAGCGCTGCGGCTGACCCGGACCCGGCCCTCAGGGGCTGAGCATGAGGGCCCGCAGCCTGAGGCCCAGCCACGGTCGCCGCCCCCAGGCCACCATCTGGCCCCGGGCCATCGGTCCCCAGAGGCTCACGCGGCCCCAGGCCACGAGCAGGAAGGCCGCGGGGTCGACCGAGAGATGGCAGTCGACGGGGCCCGAGGCCTCGGGTTCGACGGTGAGGTCGCCGTCGGAGAAGGAGAGGACGGCCCGGCCCCCGCCCCGCACCCGCACGTCGTAGGTGACGTGGACGCCGGCCGCCGCCCTCTGGTCCACCAGGGCCTCGCCCAGGTTGGCCAGGGCCGGGAACAGGAAGCCCGACACCACCAGGGCTGCCTCCGACCGCGGTATCGGCCACGGCTTGCCGTCGGCCACCGCGATGTCCCGGCCGTGAACCACCAGCTCGTTGAGTACATGGCACACGAGGCCGGCCATCGGCATCCGGGTCCCGGCCGCGATCCACACCCTGCTCCCCGGGCCTTCGGCGGCGATGACCTCGAGGAAGTTGGCCACGCTGGCCTGGAGGCGGTCGGCGATGGCCCCCGGGTCGCGCTCCGACTCCCCCCGGACCAGCATCCGCGTGAGGCCGACGAGCTCGTGGATCTCCCCGAGCAGCGGCCCGCCGCCCCGGGCCATGGCCGTCACCGCCTCGAGGGCGTGGGACAGGTGGACGGCCACGTCCGTGAGGTTCCACTCGTCCAGCGCCGGCGCCGAGGGCCGCTCGACGGAGCGCAGCAGCGAGCAGACCCGCCCGCCGGCGTCGCTCACCGCCGACCGCGCCGCCGCCATGTCGACCTCCGGGAGCTCGCCCACGGCGGGCGAGACTAGGCGCGCCCGGCGTGGCCGCGGAGGTGGCTGCCTGCCGCCGCGCCCGGCGCGCTAGAAAGGCGGCACCAGGCCCCCGGGGAGAGGCGAGTTGGGCACAGACGACGGCGAGGGCGGGGAGACGGCGGTGCCGCCCGTCACCGAGCCCGCCGCGGCTCCTTCCGACGTCGCGTCCGTGCCGCCCGTGCCGTCCGATCCCGGCGTCCGCTGGGGCCTCGGCGACGCCGCGGCCGGCGCCCTCGTCGGCTTCTTCGCCTCCGGCCTGCTCGCCGGTCTGTGGGTCGCGGTCACCGGGAACGACGCGGAGAGCATGGGGACGCTCGCCGCCGGCCAGATCGGCCTGTGGATCGGCCTCCTCGGTGCCGCGCTGGTGGCGAGTCGAACCAGGGGGAGCGGCAGCCTGGCGGCCGACTTCGGCCTGCGGGGACGGCCCCGGGACGCCGTCGGCCTGGCCGTGGGCGTGGCCTGCCAGCTCGTCGTCATCCCCGTCCTCTACCTGCTCGTCGAGCTCCTCACCGGCGACCTCGACGTGGAGGCCCCCGCCCGCGAGCTGGCCGACCGGGCCCGCGGCGCCGGATTCGTCGTGCTCGCCCTGTGCGTGGTGATCGGCGCGCCGGTGGTCGAGGAGATCTTCTTCCGGGGACTGGTGCTGCGGGCCGCCGAGCGCCGCTGGGGGACGGGGTGGGCCCTCGCCGTCTCGTCCCTCGCCTTCGCCGCCTTCCACTTCCAGCCCCCCCAGTTCCCGGGGCTGGCGCTCGTGGGCCTGGTGTTCGGCCTCCTCGTCGTCCGCACCGGCCGCCTCGGCCCGGGGATCGCCGCCCACGTCGCCTTCAACGCCACCGCCGTGGTCAGCCTGGTGCTCACCCGGTGACGCGCGCCGGCTTCCGTCGCCGGGCCGCGGGGGGCGGGATCGCCCTCCTGGTCGCTGTGGCCGCCGCCCTCATGGCCCCGGTGGAGGCCCAGGAGCCGCCCCCGACCTCGCCACCGACGACTGCCGGACTGCTCGACGACCTCCTGGGAAAG
>DASZOE010000612.1:0-3586 GCA_035550945.1 Acidimicrobiales bacterium | reverse complement strand
GACGTCGCTGGTCCCGACCACGCTGGCCCGCTGCCTGGACGCGGGGGTCGACCTGCGCCGGTTCCGCTGCATCCTCGTCGGGGGCGCCCCACTTCCCGCCGACCTGCGGCGCCGGGCCGAGGCCGCCGGGGCGGCGGTCGTCGACAGCTACGGGCTCACCGAGACCTGGGGCGGCGTTGTCTACGACGGCCGCCCCCTCGACGGCATCCAGGTGCGCCTGGAGCAGGACGGCGAGATCCTCTTCCGGGGCCCCATGGTGATGAAGGGCTACCGCCTCCGCCCCGACGCCACCGCCGCCGCTCTGAGCCCCGACCGCTGGCTGCACACCGGCGACGTGGGCGTCCGGGGGGACGACGGCAGGCTGCGGGTCGTGGACCGCAAGCGCGACCTGGTGCTCAGCGGCGGGGTGAGCGTCAGCCCCACCGAGGTGGAGGCGGTGCTGCGCCGCCACCCGGGGGTCGCCGACGTGGCCGTCACCGGGGTGGCCGACCCCGAGTGGGGCGAGCGGGTGGTGGCCCACGTGGTGGCCGCCGACCCGGCCCGGCCCCCGTCCCTCGCCGAGCTTCGGGAGTCGGCGGCCCGGCAACTGTCGGCGGCCAAGCTGCCGCGCCAGGTGGTGCTCGTGAAGGCGATCCCCCGCACCGCCGGCGGCAAGGTCCGGCGCCGCCTGCTGGGGGTTTGAGGACGACGCGGAACCGTACGGTTCCAGCCGACGGCGGGCGCAGGAACTCAGTGGGACTGAAGGATGGCGTCGTCGGCGAAGTCGGCGAACAGGCCTTCGGCGCTCGGGCCCACGAACACCACTGACGCGCCGCCGGCGCGCCCGACCGAGCCGGGCATGACCACGTTGCGCACGTTGGCCGGGTCGAGGGACGCGGCCAGCCGGCCCAGGCGGTAGAGCTCCCCCAGGCTCAAACCCTCGAACCGACCGTGGCGCGCGAAGACGGCGACGTGGTGCAGGATCGACGCCGCGTTCGCCCCTTCGTTCCGGAGCTTGGCCAGGCCGGCGAGGAGGAGGCGGCCCTGGTTCTCGGTCCGGGTGAAGTCGCCCCCCGCCAGGTTGCGGTTGCGGGCGAAGGCCAGCGCCCCGCCACCGTCGAGGTGGATGGGACCGGCGGGGAAGATGGCGCCCGAGAGCCGGTCGTTCATCGGGAAGGGGACGTCCACGTCGACGCCGCCGAGGTCGTCGACCATGGCCATGAACCCGGCGAAGTCGGCGTCGACCACGATCGAGAGGGGAACCCCCACCAGCTCGGCCAGGACCCGGCCCTGCAGGACGGGGCCGCCGGCGACGTGGGCGGCGTTGATCTTGGTCCGGCCCATGCCGGGCACATGGACGTAGGTGTCACGGGGGATGTCGAGGATCGTGGCCCGGCCCTGACCGGGGTTGATGCCGATCACATGGAGTGCGTCGCCGCGGGTGCCGGCACTGCCGGAGCGGCCGTCGTTGCCCATCACCACCACGAACACGGGCTTGTCGGGCTCGACCGTGAAGTGGCCTTCGTCGACCGTCTGGACGGTGAAGGCGGCGCGCGCCGGGCGCAGGCCGAACAGCCCGGCCGCCATCACCAGGGCCGCGACCGTCGCCGCCGGCGCTCCCCGGACCCTCACGAGCGGGCCGTCGTGGTCGTGGCCGCCCCGGCGTGGTCCCGGGTGGTGCGGACGTCGTAGCCGTCGACCTTCCAGGCCCCGCCCTCGGGGACCAGGACCAGGTGGCCGGTCCGGGCGATCGTCACGGGTTCGCCGCCACTGGTCTGGAGGCGCAGGTCGACGGCCGCGGTCACGACCGTGACCGCGTTGTCGGCACCGGCGAGGGCGGCCAGGTCCACGGTTGCGGCCTCCGCCCGCACCGAGCCGGCCGGGGGCAGTCCCTCGTCGACCAGCGCGGCCCGGTCGGGACCGTCGACGCGGGCCCGGGCGGGCCCGGTGAACACCGGTTCGAGGTCGCCGGCGGGCTGGCCCGAGCGGAGGGGCGCCAGCACCGCGTCCTGGAGGTAGCGGTCGAGGGTGGCGGCGACGGCCGCCTTGACGTCGTCGGGGAACGGCGGCGGCGGGAGCTCGACGGACTCCACGGTGGCCCCGGTGACCGAGAAGGCGACGGGGCCGGGGGCGGCGGTCGTGGGAACCGGTGTGAGTCCCTCGTCCCTGTCCGACGAGCAGGCGGCGACCAGGAGGAGGGCGACCGCGGCGAGCATCACCGGTCGGGTGGGGCCACGCACGGGCCGAAGTGTAAGCAGCGAACGGTACGGGGGATCAGCCGTAGCGCTCGGAGAGGACGTCGACGAGGCGGCTGCCGACCTCGGCGGGCGTCGAGTCCGACCGCTCCAGGGCGACGCCCACGGCGAGGAGGAGGGCGCCGGCGGTGCCGAGCCAGGCCCAGGTGGGCACCCCGGCCAGGGCCCAGAGCGACTCCCGCACGGCGAGGACCGCGATCAGGAGCGTGCCGAGGAACAACGGCGCCAGGAGGCGCCGCCACCCGCCGGCGGCCACGGCGACGACGCCCACGGCGCCGGCGATCACCCCGTGCTCACCGCCACCGCCGGTGAGGCGCTCGACGAGGGCCACCCCACCCAGCAGCACTATCGCCGGCCCGTAGGCCACCCACGACGACAGGGGCCACGAGCGCCGGGTCTGCCATCCCCCGAGCGCGAGCTGGGCCGCGACCGGCGCCAGGTAGGCCTCGGGGAGCTCGACGCCGACCACCCCGAGGTGGGCCGCGAGTCCCACGCAGACCACCGCGCCGCCGGCGTGGGCGGCGACGGGCCGGGCCAGAGTCAGGCCCAGAGAGGCGAGCAGCGTCCCCGCCACGAGCAGGGCGGACGAGAGGTGGGCGACGTCGGCGGAGGCGGCCAGCACGCCGACCCAGACGCCGGCGCCGGCGGCGACCAGGAACGGGAGCCGCCACCGGGCGTCGACCACCACGGCCAGCCCGCTCCACGCCACCGCGCCCACGCACAGGGCCAGCCCCACGGCGGCGAGCGGCAGCCCCGCCCCGAGTCCCACCTCGATCACCACGACCTGCACGGCCAGCGCCGCGCCGCAGCCCACCTCGGGCCGGTCGGTCCGCAGCGCCTCGACGACGAGGAGGAGGCCGGCGAGGGCGACTCCCAGGAGGGTCGAGCGGGGCGCGAGGAGGAGGCCGGCCCCGGCGGGCACGAGGAGCGCGGCGCGGGCCAGGTCGCCGAGCGACTCCCGTCCCCGGTCCAACCCGAGGGCGAGGAGCCAGAGCGCCGACGCCGCGCCGGCGACGGCGTAGGTGGGTCGCACGGCGGGGGCGGCGACGCCCGCGCCCAGACCGACCGTCGTGAGCGCCGCCAGCGCGAGGAGGACGCTCGTCCCCGGCCGTTCCTCCTCGGCCGCCCGCCCGACGGCGGCCACGGTGACGACGGCCGCGCCGACGGCCCCGGCCAGGGCGGCGGGCAGCGGGGACCCGACGACGGAGAGCACGGCCCACGGCCCGGCGACGGCGGCGACCACGTCGGCACCCGGGCGCCGGCCGGCGACGGCGAGGGCGGCGGCGGCCAGCAGCGCGGCGGCGGTCGCCGCCCCCGAGTTGGTGGCCAGCGCCACCGCGGCCGCCGCGTGC
>DASZOE010000611.1:0-11109 GCA_035550945.1 Acidimicrobiales bacterium | reverse complement strand
CAACCGGGACAGGCCGAGCGACCGAACCACATCGACGGGCCGGCGCCGGCGTCCGGCCTCTCCCCCGCGACTCCACCCCGGCCCGGGGCCGTCGTCACCGCCGTCGTCCTTCGTGACTGCAGCCGCCAGGCGGTCGCGTTGAGGAAGCTGCCCACGAGCAGTCCGAGCACGAAGGCCGCGACCTGCATCAACCCGGGCCTCGCAACACCTCGTGCTCAGGCAGCCGCCGGGAGGCACATCGTCGCCCGGGCCGCACCGGACGACGCCTCCACGCAGCTGCCCTCGATGCGCTCCAACCGGAACCCGTACGAGAAGACCTCGCCGGCGGCGGGGTTGAACACCTGGCCGTCGACCGTCACCGTGGCCCGCTCGACGCCGGCCTCGTCCTTCGAGACGGCCTGGAGCTCGAGGGTGGCATGGTCGGCACCCTCGACCGCTGGGCCCGGGGACGCTCCTTCTCCCCCACCGGGGTCGGCGGGTGGCGACGCCGCCCCCGTGGGCGCAGACGCGTCGGCGGACGCTGGACTCTCGGCGCGTCCGGCCTCCTGGGCCGGCTGCGCCTCCGACTCGGTGACGAGCTGCGAGAACGGATCACGGCCCGTCAGCAGCGAAGGGGGAGCCACGCCGGGAAGGGACGTGTCCGGCCCGGTGGGCGCCGGCCTCTCGTTGCCGGCCGGTCGCGACGGCGACCGAACCGACTGGTCTCCCGCCCCCCCCGACATGGCGCCGAGCACCAGGAGGCCGAGGACGAGCCCGCCCAACCCGGCCAGGGCCAGCAGCAGCCGGGGGTTCACACGCGAGGAGGGGGCGGGCCCGTCCATCACCCGTCACCCGTGGCCGGCTGCGCCGGGGTGGGCGTCCCTCCCGACGCCTGCCCATCGGACGGCGCCGGCCCCCCGGGTGC
Source organism: Acidimicrobiales bacterium (assembly GCA_035550945.1). GTDB lineage: Bacteria > Actinomycetota > Acidimicrobiia > Acidimicrobiales > AC-14 > DASZOE01. Next base: position 10,205 of record DASZOE010000611.1, on the reverse strand, counting down.
GGAGCCGGCGAGCAACGGGTCGTCGGCCCCGAGCAGGGCGTACGCCTGCCCCGACCAGGTTGCCGTCAGCCGCGGGAAGCCGGCATCGGACTCGGTGAGGGCGACCGTCCCGACCAGCACGGCCCGCTCGACGTCGGCCTCGAGCCGGCGGAGCATGTCGGTGACCGCGGCGTACGGTCCGTCGACGACGGCGGTCACCGGCATGGCGACCAGGACGGTGCCCGGCACGGGGCTCTCCGGCGCGCCCTCGGGCACCGCCGGCTCCTCGAAGCCGACGGAGACGAGCTCCACCTCGGCGGCGTCGGCGGCGGCCTGCAGCTGGGCGAGCAGAGCCGGCTGTGCCAGCCCCGCGGGGATGAGCTGCTCGAGGAGGTGGAGGGCGGCGTCGAACTCGGTCTTCCTGTCGGCCACCTCTTCCATGGCTGCGATCTCCCGTTGCAGCGGCGCCTGCTGGGCCCGGAGCCGGTCGGTCTCGGCGTGCAGCGCGTCGATCTCGGCGCTGCGCGGCCGGTGGAGCACGACGAAGTAGGCGGCGACGACGAGCAGCCCGGCGAGGCCGCCGGCTGCGGGCACGCGCCATCGCCTCACGGCGACGGCCTGCCGGCCGCGGTGGCGGACGCCCCGTCGACGGCGACGGCACCGCCGGCGAGGGCCGGTACCTCGATGTCGTCCTCCGGCGGGAGACCGTCGGCGTACCGCCCGGTCAGCGCGGCGGCGTCGAGGAAGGTGCTCCCTTCGAAGGTCGTCACCGCCGTCCCGCCCACCTCCTCCACGGCGCCCTCCTGCAGCCGCGGCTCGGCCAGTCCCCTCGCCGCCGCGAGCGACTGCAGCGTCGTCTCGACGCCCGGGGAGAACTCTCGCACCGAGTAGCCGTCGAACCTGGTGGTGCCGATGACCGCGCCCTCGTTCCCGGGCTCCACCGGCGCCTCGGCGCCGAACGCCGGCAGTCCCAGCTCGACGGCGAGGGACGTGAGCGAGGCGTCGGCCGGGAAGCTCAGGGACAGGTCGGCCAGCACCGTGGCCCACGACACCTCCGTGCGCAGGGCGGCTGAGAGCAGCCGCTCCCGAGCGACCACGCCGGCGGCCAGCTCGGCGAAGGGCCTCAGCTCCCGCCGTCGAGCCTCGAGCTGGTTGGTGCGGGCGCGCTCCGTGTCCCGCCTTCCCTCGGCCTGGCCGACCCGGCGACTCTGGATCAGGGACACCAGCACGACCAGGGCCACCAACAGCACGAGCCCGATCGCCACCCACCGGGTCCATCGCCGCTCCACCATCCGCGCCGCGTAGGAGGCGGGGAGGAGGTTGACGGTCGGCGTCACCGGAGGAGACCCATCGCCAGCCCCACGGGCACGGCCAGGAACGGCCACTTGTCGCCGAGGGGGGCTCCGTTCCCGCTCCCGACCGCGGCGTCGAGGCCCCGCAACGGGTCCCCCTTCTCGACGGCCACGTCGAGCACCGACTCGAGCTGGGCGTCGAGGTTGGCGGTCAGGCTCGCCCCGCCCGACAGCAGCACCCGCCGCACCTCCACCTCGTGCTGGCTGCGGAAGAACTCGAGGGAATGGCGGATCTCGGAGACCACCCGCCGGGTCCCCGCCTCCAGCACCCGGACCCGTTCGTCTTCGGCCCCCAGGTGGGCGCCCGTGGCCATCGCCGCGCTGGCGTCGAGCTTGGCCCGCTCGGCCTCCTCCCACGAGAGGTCGAGCGCGTCCTGGAGCTGATGGGTGACCGTGTCGCCCCCGAGGCGGACCATGCGCACGAACAGCGGGGCGCCGCCCCGGTGCACGGCGATCTTGGTCACCGCCGCGCCTACGTCGACGACGAGCTCGGCCTCGTCGCCCGCCGGCGACGACCGGGCCACGCTGCGAAGGAGGGCGAAGGCGCCGAGGTCGACGAGGGCCACACGGAGCTTGGCGCGGCTGACCGCCGCCAGCAGCCGGTCGACCATGTCCCTCTCGGCCGCGACCAGCAGCAGGCGCACGTTGCGCCGACCGTCGCCGACGTCGTAGCGCTCGACGACGACGTGGCCGAGCACGGCCTCCTCGACCGGGATGGGCAGCTCGTCATGGGCCTGCAGCCGGACGGCGTCGGCGAGCTCGGCCTCGGCCAGCTCCGGCAGGTCCATCGGCCGCACCGTCACCCGCTGGCTCGCCACGCCGACGGCCACCTGCCGGCTCCGCAGGCCCGCCTCCGCCCACAGTCGCTTCACGGCCTGGGCGACGGCATCCGCCTCGACCACGTCGCCGTCGACGACCGCGCCGGGCGGTAGCGCCACCTCGCCGAAGCGGCGGAGCCGGACGGCGGCGCCGCGCCGCTTGTCCAGCTGCACGGCGCGGACGGCGCTGCTGCCGACGTCAAGGCCTATGGCCACCTACGCCGTCGTCGTCGCCGATGTCCTCGCCGAGCACGCCGCCTTCTGCAGTGAGTTGGCGCCTGGCGCCATGCTCCAGACCTCGTCGGTCTTGTTGGCGTGGTACGCCTGGATGCAGTAGGTGGTGGCGTTCGCCGTGGGGACGGTGAGGGTGACGTCACTGGACGCGGCAGGCGCCGGCGCGCCGGCGTAGGTGCCGGCGTCGGTCAGACGCGTCTCCATCACGATGGCGTGGTTGCGGAGGTCCGATTGCACGGTGCCCCGCCAGCCCTTCTCGCGCTGGTTCAGGAACACCGGGATGGCGATGGCGGCCAGGATCCCGACGATGATCACGACCACCAGCAGCTCGATCAGGGTGAAGCCGCCCTCGTCGTCACGGCGGCTTGCAAGGTCCAAGTTCATGGGTGGGCTCCCTACTCGGTTCGGTCGTCGGCACCTGGGGCCACAGCCGCGTCGGCGCCGCTGTCGGGCACTCCGCCTCGTGCAGAGCATGGATATACTACCCAAACATCCCGATCCGGACAAACCTCTACATTTTCCCACGGTGAGCCGCATGACGATGACGATGAGCCGTCGCCTCTCGGACCTCCTGCTCCTGCGCGGCCTGGTGACCGGTGACGACCTTCGTCGGGCGCTCGACGAGCAGCAGGCCACCGGAGAGCCGCTGCCCGAGGTGCTCCTGCGCCTCGAGCTGCTCAGCGCCCCGGAGATGTACCGCGCCATCGCCGACCATCTGGGCCTCGAGTACGTCGACCTCCCCGACCACCAGGTCGACCCCAGGGCGGTCGGGCTCGTCCCCGAGGCGATGACCCGCCGCCACACCATGCTCCCCGTGGGCTTCACCGACGGCGGCGCCCTGGTGGTGGCCATGAGCGACCCCTCGAACGTGCTCGCCATCGACGACGCCCGCAACGTGACCGACCTCGAGATCCAACCGGTGGTGGCGACCGCCAAGGACATCGTCGAGGCCATCGAGCGGTACTCCCGGATGGGCGGCGCCGTGGAAGACGCCTTCGAGGGCGTCACCGAGGAGGAGGACGACGACCTGGCGTCGGTGATGGGCGCCGCCCAGGACGCGCCGGTCGTGAAGTTCGTGAACGCCCTGATCGCCCAGGGCGTCCAGGAACGGGCCAGCGACCTCCACTTCGAACCGCAGGAGCACGACTTCAGGGTGCGCAACCGCGTCGACGGGGTGCTGCACGAGGTGACGCGCCAACGCCGGAGCATCCAGGCCGGCGTCGTCTCCCGGCTGAAGATCATGGCCGGCCTCGACATCGCCGAGCGCCGCGTCCCCCAGGACGGTCGCCTCAGCCTGCGCGCCGCCGGCCGGGACCTCGACCTGCGGGTATCGAGCCTTCCCACGGTGCACGGCGAGAAGCTCGTCCTGCGCATCCTCGACAAGAGCTCAGCGCTGCTCGACCTGCGTGAGCTGAGCCTCTCGGCCGACAACTACCGGCGCTACGAGGCCAGCTTCCGGAAGCCGTACGGGATGGTCCTGGTCACGGGGCCGACCGGGTCGGGCAAGTCGACGACGCTCTACGCCACCCTGAACGAGATCAACGATGCGGGCGTGAACGTCGTCACCGTCGAGGACCCTGTCGAGTACCAGATCCCGGGGATCAACCAGGTCTCGATCAACCCTCGGGCCGGACTCACGTTCCCGCGAGCGCTGCGCTCCATCCTCCGCCAGGACCCCGACATCGTGCTGGTCGGGGAGATGCGTGACCTGGAGACGGCCCAGATCGGCACCCAGGCGGCCCTCACCGGTCATCTGGTGATGACCACGCTGCACACCAACGACGCGCCGTCGGCGGTGACACGCCTCACGGAGATGGGCATCGACGCCTTCCTCGTGGCCAGCGCCGTCGACTGCGTGCTCGCCCAGCGCCTGGGGCGGCGGCTGTGCCGGCAGTGCCGTCTCGGCTACGAGCCCGAGCCCTCGTTCCTCGAGAGCATCGGCCTCGGGGCCGACGGCCACGACGTGCCGACCCTCCACCGGCCCGTCGGCTGCCGGAGCTGCAGCAACACCGGCTACCGCGGCCGCCTCGCGTTCCACGAGGTGATGCCGGTGACCGAGGAGGTCGGCCGGGCGATCGTGGAACGAGCCAGCGCCGACGACCTCGGACACCTGGCCCGGAGCGAGGGGATGCGGACGCTCCGCCAGGACGCGCTGGACAAGGTGCTGAGCGGTGACACGTCCGTCGAGGAGGTGGCCCGTGTCATCGTCTGAGCAGCAGGCGCCGTCCGGCCGCCGGGGGAGGACCTGATGAGCAACCTGCTGGAGATCATGCGCGCCGACGGCCTCGTCGACGAACGGGGCATCGCCGAGGCCGACCGCCTCCGCCGCGAGCAGGGCCTGCCCCTGGCGACCGCCCTCGTCCGGGCCGGTGCGGCCACCGAGCGAGCCGTGGCCGAGGCCGTGGCCAAGCAGATGGGCAAGCCGTTCGTCGACACCACGCCCGGGAACGTCGATCCCGCGGCCGCCGCCCTGGTGCCCCGGTCCCTGGCCTTGGAGCTCGAGGCCCTGCCCGTCGCCTTCGACGGCACCGACGAGCTCGTCGTGGCCGTGAGCGGACCGAAGGGCGTCGATGCCGCCAACCGCATCGCCGAGCTGACCGGCATGCGGACCGCCCTGGCGGTCACACCGCGCGGCGACCTCGTCCGCGCCATCGAGCACCTCGCCGACGAGCTCGACGTGGCGCGCCCGGCCCCGGCCGGGCCCGGACGGGGTGCCGGCGCAGCCAACGCGCCTCGCCCCTCGACGGCACCGCCGCCGTCCGGCGCCCAGATGCTCGCCTACGAGCAGGAAGGAGGCGTCGACCTCGACGAGGTTCTCACCAGGCTGGTGAACGAGGGCGGTTCCGACCTCCACCTGACGACCGGGTCGCCGCCGGCGCTCCGGATCCGGGGCGAGGTCGTGCGTCTCCAGGAGTACGGCGAGCTCGCGGCCCAGGACCTGCAGAAGATGATCTACTCCATCCTCACCCAGCGTCAGCGCGAGGCGTTCGAGAAGGAGCTCGAGCTCGACCTCTCCTACACGGTCCCCGGGCGGTCCCGGTTCCGGGTGAACGTCTTCCGCCAGCGCGATGCCGTCGGCGCCGTCATGCGGGTCATCCCCTTCGAGATCAAGCCTCTGGAGGCGTTGGGCGTGCCGGCGTCGGTCGCGACCTTCGCCCGCCTTCCCCGTGGTTTCGTCCTCGTCACCGGCCCGACGGGCTCGGGGAAATCGACGACGTTGGCGTCGCTCATCGACCTGGTGAACCGAGAGAGCGCCGGTCACATCATGACCGTCGAGGACCCGATCGAGTTCCTCCATTCCCACAAGCGGTGCGTGGTCAACCAGCGGGAGCTGGGGACCGACACCCGCAGCTTCGCCGCCGCCCTCAAGCACGCTCTCCGCCAGGACCCCGACGTCATCCTCGTCGGGGAGATGCGCGACCTGGAGACGATCCAGGTTGCGCTCACCGCGGCCGAGACCGGTCACCTGGTGTTCGGGACGTTGCACACCCAGGACGCGCCACAGAGCGTCGACCGGCTGATCGACGTGTTCCCTCCCTCCCAGCAGGAGCAGATCCGGGTGATGATCGCCGGCACGCTGCAGGGCGTGGTGTGCCAGCAGCTGCTGCCGACGGCCGACGGCAAGGGCCGGGCCGTGGCCTGCGAGGTCATGGTCGCCACGTCGGCGATCCGGAACCTCATCCGCGAGGCCAAGACCCACCAGATGTACTCGGCCATCCAGGCCGGCAAGCAGTACGGGATGGTGACGATGGACCAGTCGCTGGCCGATCTGGTCCGCGCCGGCAGGGTCACCTACGAGGCCGCCCTCGAACGGGCCAACAACCCGCCCGAGTTCGTGCAGCTCGCCGGAAAGGCCAGGTGAGCGTGGCCGATCCGGTCACCTTCCGGTACCGGGCCCAGGACAGCAGCGGCCGGGCCAGGGAGGGCACCGTGGAGGGGCCGGATCAGCGCGTGGTCGCAACCCGGCTCCGGGAGATGGGCATGACGCCCCTCTCCATCGAGGAGCACTCGGTCACCGGGCTGAAGCGCGAGATCACGCTGCCCGGGATCGGCGGGGGCAAGAAGGTCAAGCTCAAGGACCTGGCCGTCTTCTCCCGCCAGTTCGCGACCATGATCGCATCCGGCCTGACGCTGCTGCGCAGCCTGAACATCCTCGCCGAGCAGTCCGACAACGCCAAGCTCAGCGAGGTGATCGCCAAGGTCGGGTCTGCCGTCGAGGGCGGCAAGGCGCTGTCGGAGGCGCTGGCCGAGCACCCCGAGTTCCCCAAGCTGTACGTCGCCATGGTGCGCGCCGGCGAGACCTCGGGGACGCTCGACCAGGTGCTCATCCGCATCGCCGACACGCTCGAGAAGGACCTCACCCTGCGCAAGAAGGTCACCTCGGCGCTGACCTATCCCGGGGTCGTCCTCGTGCTGGCGGTGCTCCTCACCATCGTGATGCTGCTGTTCATCGTCCCGACCTTCGTCGGCATGTTCGAGACGCTCGGCGGCGAGCTGCCCCTTCCGACCCGGGTCCTTCTCCTCATGTCGGCCGTGGTGCGCAAGCTCTGGTTCGTGGTGTTCCTGCTGCCCGTCGTGGCGTGGCGGGGCTTCAAGCGGGCCCGCAAGGAGCCCTGGGTGCGCGCCCGGCTCGACGCGTTCAAGCTCAGAGCGCCCGTCCTCGGCCCCCTCTTCCACAAGCTGGCCATCGCCCGGTTCACGCGCAACCTCAGCACGCTGCTGCATGCCGGCGTCCCGATCCTGCTGGCTCTGGAGATCACGTCCGACACCGTGGACAACGCCGTCATCTCCCGGGCGGTCGACGACGTGCGGGCGGCGGTGAAGGAGGGGGAGAGCGTGGCCAAGCCCCTCTCGAACCACCCCGTCTTCCCGCCCATGGTCGTGCAGATGACCGCCGTGGGCGAGGAGACGGGGGCGCTCGACGAGATGCTCGGGCGGATCGCCGACTTCTACGACCGCGAGGTGGACGCGACGACCGAGTCGCTGACCGCCGCCCTGGAGCCGATCATGATCGCCATCCTGGGGGGAATCGTCGGTTCGATGGTGATCGCCCTGTACATGCCCATGTTCAAGATCTTCGACCTGGTCGAGTAGAGGGAAGGGACGCCGAGTGGCCGACGCCGAGGACTACCTGCGCCACCTCGTTCATGTCGCCGGCTCCGATCTCCACCTGAAGGCCGGCGGGCCGGCCTACACCCGGGTGGACGGCGAGCTGATGGCGGTCGACACACTTCCGGGCCTCTCGCCGGCGGACACGGAACGGTTCGCGCGCCAGCTGATGCCGCCCGAGAAGTGGTTGGCCTTCGAGCAGGGCAGCGAGGCCGACTTCGCCTACTCCCTCGCCGACGAGACGAGGTTCCGCGTCGCGGTCTTCCGTCAGGTGGGGAACGTCGGGCTCGTGCTCCGCCGGGTGGAGCGCGGCGGCCCGTCCTTCGACCAGCTCGGCCTTCCCGCCGCCGTCCGGAAGCTGGCCGAGGAGCACCGCGGCCTGGTCCTCGTCACCGGGCCGACCGGTTCGGGCAAGACGACGACGACCGCAGCGATGATCGGGCACATCAACGCCACCCGGCGCTGCCACATCGTCACCGTGGAGGACCCCATCGAGGTCATCCACGGCGACAACCTGGCCCTCGTCGACCAGCGCGAGATCGGCACCGACACCGGCTCGTTCGCCACCGCCCTGCGCTCCGCCGCCCGTCAGGACCCCGACGTCATCTTCGTGGGCGAGATGCGGGACCTGGAGACGACCGCCGCGGCGCTGCAGGCTGCGGCCACCGGCCATCTGGTGATCTCGACGCTGCACACCACCAGCGCCAAGGACACGGTCACGCGGATCATCGACCTGTTCCCTCCGCACCAGCAGGGGCAGGCCCGGCTCTCGCTCGCCGGCTCCCTCCAGGGGGTCGTCTGCCAGCGCCTCATGCCCCGCGCCGGCGGCGGGCGCGTGGCCGCCCTCGAGGTGATGGTCATGACCAGCCGCATCCAGGAGCTCCTGCTGGATCCGGCCGAGACGGGGACCATCGTCGACGCCATCGCCGAGGGCGACTACTACGGCATGCAGACCTTCGACCAGCACCTCCTCCGGCTCTACGTGGACGGCGAGGTGACCCTCCAGGACGCCATGGACTACGCCACGAGCCCTCACGACTTCCGGGTCGCGGTGCGGGCCGCCGGCGTGGGCTGACCCACCGGAAACCACGAGGAGGACACGATGGACCAACAGCTCGACGTGGCGGCGCTACGCGCCGAGATCGACGTGACCAGTCATCGGATCGACCAGCGCAAGGCCTGGTTGGGTCTCGACGACGGGGATGTCGGGATGCTCGGGCGGATCGACGAGGTGGTGGCCCCGGAGATCGGTGTCATCGTCGACTCGCTCGTCGACGACCTGGCCCACCGGAATGGCTCTGCCCGGACCACGGGGGAAGGTCGGCGGCTGCTCTGCGACTACTTCGGGGGGCTGACCAGCGCCGACGGGTTCGGCGACGCGTTCGTCGACCGGCGCCTGACCATGGTCGACGCCCTCCGCCGGACGGTGAACCCCGACGTGAGCTGGTATCTCGCCGCCTACCTGTTCTACCTCGACGAGGTGGGGACGCTCCTGCGGGCAAAGGCGGGCGACAAGCAGGAGATGCAGACGCTGTACCGGTCGCTGGCGAGGGCCACGTTCCTCGACCTGAGCCTGGCGATCGACGTGTACGTCTTCGAGCGGGACCGCACCATCCGGGCCCAGCAGCGCGCCCTCGAGGAGCTCTCGACACCCGTGCTGCAGCTGCGGGACGGGCTGCTCATCCTGCCCATCGTCGGCATGCTCGACTCTCGGCGGGCCCAGCAGCTCACCGAGCAGCTGCTCCAGGCGATCCGCGACCGTCGCGGCAAGGTCGTCGTGCTCGACGTCACCGGCGTGGCCGCCGTGGACTCCCGGGTGGCGAACCACCTCATCCAGACGGTCGACGCGGCCCGGCTGATGGGGGCGACGGCGATCGTGAGCGGGGTCTCCGTGGAGGTGGCGCAGACCCTGGTGGGTCTGGGCATCGGCCTCGGGAACGTCATCACCGTCGCCGAGCTGCAGGACGGCGTCGACGCCGCCGACCGGGTGCTCGGCCTGCGCATCGTCCGTGTCGACCAGGCCCCGGTGGAGGACGGCCAGGGATGAAGGTGCCCATCCTCCGGCAGAGCACGTGCCTCGTCGCCGCCGTGCAGGACTCCCTCACCGACGCCGAGCTGGCCGACGTGCAGCAGCGCCTGGCCCAGGCGGTCGGTCGTGGCGACGTCTCCGGGGTCGTCATCGACGTCACCGTGCTCGACGTCATCGACTCCTTCGCCACCCGGACGCTGTCCACCCTCGCCTCCGCCCTGAAGCTGCGGGGGGCGGACGTGATCATCGTGGGCATCCAGCCGGAGGTGGCCTTCGCCATGGTGCAGCTCGGTCTGACCCTCGACGGCGTCAAGACGGCGCTGGACCTCGACGACGGGTTGGCGCGGCTGCGCGGCGCGGCGGCTGGCTGAGGTGGTCGGCGAGGAGCACATCCCCATCGGCGTCGACGCCGACGTGGTCACCGCCCGTACGCGCGCCAAGGACCTGGCCGCGGCGCTCGGGTTCTCGCCCACCGACCAGACGGTGATCGCCGCGGCCGTCTCCGAGATCGCCCGCAACATCGTGGCCTATGCCGGGGCCGGCGAGCTCCGCCTGCGCGGCCAGCGGGGCGCGAGGGGCAGCTGGGGCCTCGAGGTCGTCGCCCACGACGAGGGTCCCGGCATCGCCGACGTCTCAAGCGTCTTGCGACAGGATTACGCCTCCGACCCGGGCCTCGGTATCGGG
>DASZOE010000610.1:0-8367 GCA_035550945.1 Acidimicrobiales bacterium | reverse complement strand
TCGTCCAGTTCTGCCGGTCGCCTCGCCGGGCCCCCGCCCTGGTCCGGGCCCTGGGCCCCCCGGCAGAGACCGGCACCGCCGCTCCCGTCCGCCTCTTCAACCTTCGGGAGGACCTGGCCCTGCTGCGCACGCACCTGCAGGACGGCGGGCCCACCGGGGTCGCTCGCCGGGTCGTCCAGCGGGTTCGCCGCCAGGTCCGGATGCCCGCACGCCGGGGAGACGGGGCGCCCCGGTAGGTCCCGCCTCAGCACCCTCCCGGCGAGGCGGGCTCCGCCGGGACCGGTCGGTCCACGGGCGCCTCTGCACCCGCCAGGCGGGCCAGCCACCAGCCCTGGGCGACAAGAGCGGCGGCGAAGGCGACGACCACGACGAGGGCGGAGCCCGGCGGCTGCCACTCAAGGGGGTCACCGAACCACCCGTCGACGCCCATGGCGTGGCGGCGGAGGGCCCACACGAAGGCCAGGAAGTGGCCGGTGACGAGCAAGCCCAGCAGGACGGCGACGAGACGTGACCCCAGCCGGGCCAGCACGTCGCGCCCCAGCGCCGCGGCCAGGAGGGGGACCCCCACGGCCAGTGGGAGGGTGTAGCGGCCCTGCCACACGAAGCCCAGCCTCCGAGCCTCCGCCGACTCGATGACGACGGGGACAGCGACCGTGAGCACCACCACCACGGCCAGGGCGGCGATGCCCCGGCCGGACGCGGCGGCCAGCGCGCTCACCACGAGCACGCCCACGGCGACGGTCCAGAGGGTGTAGGTGAGAGCCGGTCCGGGGGCGTCCAGCCACCCGAAGATGCCGACCATCTGCCGCAGGTCGCTTCCCGTCCTGCCGATGGAGGTGCGCACGATGTCCGTCCCGGTGGCATCCGCGGGCGGGCGGCGGACCGCGGTGAACCCGTCCAAGGCCTGGGCCCACAGGATCCACGCCCCGGCCAGGACGAGGCACACGGCCACCGCGGCGGCGCCCCGCCGGACCAGGCGGTCGCGGGCGAGAGCACGTATGCGGTCCCAGGGAACGATGATCAGCGCGCACAGCCCGATCACACCGACCCACAGCGGCGAGAGGGGACGGCTCAGGGCCAGGCCACCGGCGCCGGCCGCGGCCGTGACCACCACCGGTCGCGTCGGTGGCGCGCCCTGGGCCAGCGCCACGAGCGAGGCCCAGAGGGCGATCGCGGCCGCCGCCTCCACGGAGCTGGGGTTGACGGAGCCGGCGAGGTACAGGGTCATGGGCGTGACCGCGACCGCCAGGCCCACCAGCAGCGGCGCCCGGCGGTCCATCCGGCGCAACGCGGTGACCGCCGAGGCGAGGAACGCGGCGGAAACCGCGGCCGAGACCAGGCGCATGGCCCGGACGCCGATGGCCGTGGGCAAGGGCACGCTCGGGAGGCCCGTGACCAGGTAGTAGACGGGCGGGTAACGGCCCGCGTTCGTTCGCACCGACGCCGTCCGATGCGGGCCGGCAAAGGCGGGAGCACAGTCGGCCGGCTCCCGGGGGTGGAAGGCGTAGCAACCGGGGACCTCGTGGGCCAGGACGAACACCTCGGGCACCCGGACGAAGGCGGCCTCGCCGTCCTCGTTCGGGGCAACCGTCGTGGTGCGCTCCTGCGCCCGCAGCTGGCCCCGGGCCACCGCCGCGGCCCACACCACATGGGAAGGCTCGTCGGGCACGCTGAAGAGCGGGCTGGCGAGAGACCAGAGGCTGCCGAGGGCGAAGAACAGAACGAACGAGGTCCACCACGGGTGGCGGTCGGCGACTCCGGGGAGGGACCGCCACCTCCTCACCCCCACCCACGACCGCCCGGCGCCACCGGCCGGGTCTAGCACCGCCGGTCGCACACCAACAACTGTGCCGGGCAGCCGCCACCGCCTGTGACGGTCGGCCTCGGCGCGGGGTCTCGGCGCTACGATGTGGCACGGTGCCGTCTCCGTCGGATCCGGCTGGGCACAGGCTGCCTCCTCGGGTCCCCGCCCCCGCTACCGGGACGTACGGCCGGCGCACGCTGGTCGTCATCCCCGCGCTCGACGAGGAGCAGGCCCTGCCGGGCGTGCTGGAGGAGCTGGCGAGCCAGCTGCCCTGCGCCGACATCCTGGTCGTGGACGACGGCTCCACCGACGGAACCGCGGCTGCGGCCCGCAAGGCGGGCGTGGCCGTGGCCGAGCTGCCCTTCCACGTGGGCATCGGGGGTGCCCTCCAGACCGGCTTCCGGTACGCCGTCCGTCACGGCTACGAAGGTGCCGTCCAGTTCGATGCCGACGGCCAGCACGACGCCACCCAGGTGCGCACGCTGCTGCAGGCCCTCGAGGCGGGGGCGGATCTGGTCATCGGCAACCGCTTCGCGGACGCCGAGGACTCCTACGACGTGGGCCGCGTGCGAGGCCGCGCCATGGGCGTCCTGCGCGTCCTCGTCCGCCTGCTCTCGGGCCAGAGATTCGTGGACACCTCGTCCGGCTTCCGGGCCTTCTCGGCCCGGATGCTCCAGTACTTCGCCAAGTCGTACCCCACCGAGTACCTCGACAGCGTGGAGTCGCTGCTGCTCGCCTGCCGTGCCGGGTTCCGGGTCGTCGAGGTTCCCGTCCACATGCGACCGAGGACGATGGGCTCTCCGTCGACGCGCAGCTACAAGCTGCTGTACCACTACCTCCGGGTCATCGTCAGCATGATCGGGCAGGGCGCGCCGCGAGCGGAGAACCGGCTGACGTCGTGAGCACCCGGGCCCACGTCCTCGTCCTCCTGGTCACGCTGTCGACGATCCTGTTCCTGCTCCGGCTCCTGCGCCGCCACAAGCTCCCTGCCCGCTATGCCCTGTTGTGGCTCTCGGTCGGGGGCGTGCTCGTCGCCCTGGCCGCCTCGCCCACCGCCCTCGACCGGGCCTCGGCGTGGGCGGGCATCTCCTACGCTCCGGCGACGTTCTTCCTCGGCGCCATCACCCTCCTCTTCCTGGTGGTGGTCCAGTTCTCGTGGGAGCTCTCCCGCCTCGACGACCGCACCCGCGACCTCGCCGAGGAGATCGCCATCCTGCGCATCGAGCGAACCGGGAGCGCCGACGAAGGCGCACCGGACGAGCTCGCCGAACGGCCGGAGTGATTCGCCGGATACCCCGAGGAGACGACGGTCGCGCCCGGCGGCACACCCACTCTCCGGGTCGCCACGACGGCTCGGGCCTCTGGTGTGGAGCTCGACCGCCAGGGCGAAGGTTCTCCTAGCCCATGGGCGGCCTAGGAGTGGTCACCAACGTCTTCCTGCGCTGACCGTCGGCCGCCGTGAGTGACGCGCCTACGCTCGGCACCACTCCATGGCCAGCCTGTCCGAGCTCCGCGCATCCCGCGAGCTGCTGATCAACCTCACCCTGCGCGAGCTGCGGGGCAAGTACAAGCGCTCCCTGCTGGGGTGGTCGTGGTCGCTGCTGAACCCACTGGCGACGATGCTGGTCTTCACCGTCGTCTTCCGCTTCTTCCTCAGGATCGACTTCCCTCCGGGCGACCCCAGCGGGCTCCACTCATTCGCCTTCGCCCTCGTCATCGGCCTGCTGCCGTGGAACTTCCTGTCCAACGGCATCAACGGCTCGATGACCGCCCTCATCGGCAACGCCAACCTGATCAAGAAGGTGTACTTCCCCCGCGAGGTGCTGGTCATGGCCAACGTGGCCTCGTGGGTCGTCTCCCTGCTGATCGAGCTCTCGGTGCTGGCGGTGGCCCTGATGATCGTGGGCAACTTCGTGGTCCCCTGGCTGGTCCCGGTGCTCGTCATCGTCGCCATCCAGACGGTGTTCGTGATCGGGATCGGCCTCGCCCTCTCGGTGCTCAACGTCTACTTCCGCGACGTCGCCCACCTGGTCGGGATCCTCCTCCAGGTCTGGTTCTACGCCACGCCGATCGTGTACCCGATCGGCTTCGTCCAGGAGGCCACCAAGAATCTCGGGTGGGCGATGACCCTGTACCGTCTCAACCCCATGGTGCGCTTCGTGGAGGCCTACCAGGACTGCCTCTACCATCTACGCCTCCCCACCGTGGCCAACGTCGCCTACCTGCTGGCGGCCGCGACCGCCGCCCTCCTGGTGGGCCTCGTGGTGTTCGTCCGTCTCGAGCCGAAGCTGGCCGAGGAGCTGTGACCCGGGTCGGCAGGGAGGCGGGGTCCGGCGTGGTGTCGGTCGTCGTGCTCGACGACGGCGACGAGGACGCCCTGCGGCACACCCTCGAGGGCCTTGGCGCGTGCGACTGCCCCGCCTCCGAGCTCGAGGTCGTGATCGTCACCGGGACTCCCCGCGGCCTCGCCGACCGCCTCGCCGTGGCCCTTCCCCGGCTGCGGGTGGTGGGCGCCGACGGTAGCCCGACCGCTCGCCGCAACCGCGGTGCCGAGGCGGCTGAGGGCGAGTGGTTGGCGTTCCTGGGCGTGGGCCTGCAGCCCGAGCGGGCGTGGCTTCGGGAGGCGGTCGGCGCCCTCCGCCAGGCCGCCGACCTGGCCGGCGTGGCCAGCCTCGTCCTGGGCCCCGACGGGCGGAGGGCGTGGGACCCGACCCTGACCTACTCCCTCCGCGCCGGCTCGGGCGCCATGGCCGAGCGCGGAGGCGAGGTGCTCTACGCCTCGGCCGCGGCCGCCGTCCTGCGGGCCGAGGCCTTCGCGGCCGTCGACGGGTTCGACGAGACCTACGGCGACCTGCTCGACGACGTGGACCTCGGGTGGCGGCTGTGGCTGTCGGGGCGGCGCGTCGTGTTCCTGCAGACTTTGGCCGTCCGCCGCATCGCCCCACTCCCGGCCGAGGGAGCCGACGCGCGGTTCCTGCGCGAGCGCAACGCTCTCTTCACCGTGTTCAAGAACTACGACGACACCAGCCTGGCCGCCGCCCTGCCGGCGGCCTTGGCAATGGGGCTGCACCGGGCCGCGGTCGAGGGCGGTGACGAGATCGATCACCCGGCGACCGCCTCTGCCGTCTCGGCGCCGTTGGCCGCCTCGGCCCGAGCGGCGGCGGCCTTCACCGCCGCCCTCCCCGACCTGGTCGAGGCCCGCCGGCGAGTCCAGGAGGGCCGGGTCAGGAGCGACGTCGAGCTCTTCCGCCTCCTCGAGCTCCCGGGCGCGGCGCCGGCCGACGGCCGCCACCGGTCTCCCGACGCGGCGGCGACGGAAGCGTTGGGCGTCGGACGCCGGTTCGGGACGCGCCGGCGGGTGGTGGTCGCCACGTGCGACGCGCTCACGCCCCGGATGGCCGGTCCTGCGATCCGCGCCCTGCAGATCGCGGGGGCCCTGGCCGCCGAGCACGACGTGCAGCTCGTCACCACGTCGGTGGCGGCCATCTCCGACCCCCGCTTCCCGGTCCGGGCCGTCGACGACTCGGCCCTGGCCCAGTTGGAGCGCTGGTGCGACGTCCTCCTCTTCCAGGGCTGGCTGATTACCGGCCGCCCGTTCCTCCTCTCCTCGGAGAAGGTGCTGGTGGCCGACGTCTACGATCCCCTCCACCTCGAGCAGCTCGAGCAGGCCAAGGACGGAGGAGCGGACGCCCGCCGGCACGCGATCCGAAGCGCCACCCAGGTGCTGAACGAGCAGCTCATGCGGGGCGACTTCTTCCTCTGCGCCAGTCCCAAGCAGCGGGACTTCTGGCTGGGCCAGCTCGCGGCCGTCGGCCGGATCAACCCCCGGACCTACGACGAGGACGCCACCCTGCGCTCGCTCATAGGGGTCGTCCCCTTCGGGATCTCCGACACTCCGCCTGAGCACACCCGGCCCGCGATCAAGGGAGTCTTCCCCGGCATCGGCGCGGGCGACAAGGTCGTGCTGTGGGGCGGCGGCATCTACAACTGGTTCGACCCCCTCACCCTGCTCCGAGCCGTCGACCGCCTCCGGCAGCGCCAGCCCGACGTCCGGCTGCTGTTCATGGGCCTCCGGCATCCGAACCCCGACATCCCCGAGATGCGCATGGCCGTGGCCGCCCGGGCTCTCTCCGACGAGCTCGGTCTCACCGACACCCACGTCTTCTTCAACGAGGAATGGGTCGCATACGACGACCGCCAGAACTACCTGCTCGAGGCCGACATCGGTGTCAGCACCCACCTCGCCCACCTGGAGACCGCGCTCTCCTCCCGTACCCGGATCCTCGACTACCTGTGGGCGTCGTTGCCGGTCGTGGCCACCGAGGGGGACGTGCTGTCCGACCTGGTCGCGCAACGAGGCCTCGGACTCACGGTCCCAGCCGGTGACGTCGACGCCCTGGAGGCCGCGCTGTTCCGCCTCCTCGACGACGAGGGCTTCCGCAAGACGTGTGGCGAGAACGTGGCCGCCGTCGCTCCCGAGCTCACCTGGAGCCGCGTGCTCCAACCGCTCGTCGAGTTCTGTCGCCGGCCCCGGCGCGCCCCCGACCTGCTGGACGCCGCCCTCTCGGCCGGGCTCCGGCACGACCTGGGGCCCGAGGCCCGGCGGCGCGGATGGCGCAACGACGTCCGCGTCGGCCTCGGCCACCTCCGCGCCGGCGGCCCTGCGCTCGTGGTGGGGAAGGCCTGGGGCCGGCTGCGGCGACGTCTCCTCTGAGCACCTCACCACCTTCGGCGACGGGCGCACCCGTGGGGTCGACGACCACGGTGGGCGTGGTCGTGCTCGACTATGACGGTGGTGACCTGACCCTCCGCTGCGTCGAGAGCGCGCTGGGTACCGACTGGCCCGCCGATGCGCTCCGGATCGTCGTCGTGGACAACGGATCGCGCCATCCGGTGGCTGAGCGGCTGCGGCCCGACATGGAGCGGGTGACGGTCCTCGAGGCGGGGACCAACCGGGGCTTCGCCGGTGGATGCAACCTCGGCATCCGGGCCCTCGGCCCCGTCGACCACGTGGCCCTGCTGAACAACGACGCCACCGTCGACCCGGGATGGCTGGCGCCGCTGGTGGGGGCGCTCGAGGCCGACCCGTCGGTGGGTGCGGCGTGCCCCAAGATCCTCTTCGAGGGCTCGTTCCTCGAGATCGCGGTGACGTCGCCCACCGGCGTTCCCGGTCTCGGCGACCGGCGGGCTCTCGGGGTGGCCGTGAGCGGCGCCCTGCTGGACGGGGTCGACGCCCGGCGGTCACTCCAGCTGGTGAGCGGGTTCTGGGGCATGGAGCACCCTCCCCGGGGCGGAGAGCCGTTCCAGTGGACCGACGGCCACGCCCTCGTGCGCGTCCCCGTCCCTCCCGGTGGCCCCCGGCCCGAGTGCCTGCTGCGTCTGTCGGCGACCGAGGCCCGGCCGGTCGTGCTCGCGTCCGGGGACGAGCGCGCCGAGCACACGGTCGGGCCCGAGCCGGCGTGGTATCCCGCCCCCCTCGGGGGCGAGCCCTTCGACGTCGTCAACAACGCGGGCTCGGTGCTCCTCGACGGCGGCTACGGCGCCGACCGGGGCTATCTCGAGCGCGACGAGGGGCAGTACGACCGGATCGAGGAGGTCTTCGCCTGGTGTGGGGCCGCGGTCCTTCTGTCCCGGCGGTACCTGGAGGACGTCGGCCTGCTCGAGGAGCGGTTCTTCCTGTACTACGAGGACTTCGACCTCTCCTGGCGCGGCCGGGCCCGGGGTTGGCGCCATCTCTACGTTCCGGGCCCGCCCGTGCGCCACCTGCACTCGGCATCGACGGTCGAGGGCTCGCGGCTGCACCACCACTACTCCGAGCGCAATCGCCTCCTCACGCTGGCCCGCAACGCTCCCGGGCGGATGGCGGTGGAGGCCGCCGCCCACCACCTGCTGGTGACTGCGTCCTACGCCCGGCGCGACCTGCTCGCCCCCGTCATGCACCGCCGGCCGCCGTCATGGGAGACCGTCCGCCGCCGGAGCCGGTCCTTCGGCTCCTTCATCGGCGCTCTCCCACCCGTCCTCAGGGAGCGCCGGGACCTGCGACGGCGCCGGCGGGTCGACGACGGCGAGCTCCTCGTCTGGTCGACGGCACCCGAGACCAGGCCCCCCGACGGCCGACAGGCGGTGCCCCGACGCTCCCCAGGCCCGCCGGGACGCCCTCGCGCACCCCGGAAGTAGGCTCGCGCCGCGATGGAACTGCCGCCCGACGCCGGCGCCGGTCCCGAGCGGCTCGTCGCCCCTCGCCCGACACCGCCGGTGACAGCCGCCGAGGTCGCCCGCCGCCTGGAGGCGGTCGAGAGCGGCCTGGCCGACCTCCGGGCCCGCGTGGAGGCTCTGGGGACGGAGATCCCGGCCGCCGTGCACGTCGCCGCGGCCGCCGAGGTGCAGGCCGCGTCCGGCGAGCTCCGGCACACGGTCAGCGAGCTGGGGCGCCTCCTCGTCCGCGACCTGGGCAAGCTGTCGCAGATCCTGGCCCAGCACCGCGACGCCATCCTCGACGAGCTCCGGGGCCCCGGTTCGCCTGCCGACCCGGCGCCTCCGACTCCGCCCCCCGTCGACGGCGC
>DASZOE010000609.1:0-3014 GCA_035550945.1 Acidimicrobiales bacterium | reverse complement strand
CTCCGGCGGAGCGCCGCCGTCACGACGACCGGGCCGGGGGAGAAGTACCACCGCCCTCGGGCACCGCTCTCCGCTGACTCCGGAACGGCAGGATCAGGAGCACCGCTCCCAGGACGGCCAGGACCAGCGAACCGAGCCAGTTGGTGTCCCCGAACAGGATCCTTCCGACGATCCCTCCCACCAGCGAGCCCCCGAGCCCCGCCAGGATCGTCCCGAGGACACCAATGGACTCCCGGCCCGGCAGCACGAGTCGCGCCAGCCCTCCGATCACCAGGCCGAAGACAGCGAGCACGAGAATGAACACAACCCATTCCATGGCAGTACTCCTCATCTTCACTCGATCCCTGGATCAGGAGACCGATCCCACTGACCTTCTGCCTCCCCCCGAGCCGTGGCGGGCGCGCGACGGTCCCATGACAATCACATGACCGGAGCGGCCCACCTGCCGGACACGAACACGCGACGAAGCTTGGTGATCTGCCTCGCGTTGCCGGAGCTGGCTGTCACCCGGCCGTCGGCCCACCGGCGTCCATCCGCTGGTGGCCGGGGCGGCGTTCGCCGTCCCCCCTTTGTACCCTGCATGCCCGCTGCCCGCCGGGATCGTCGCCCGGCGGCAAAAGGGGGCGATCGCGGTGAGCCAATGGTTCGGAGCAAGCTGGCAGACGATCGCCTACGTCGTGACGGGAACCGTGGCCATGTACCTCTCGACGTTGATCGCGGCCCGCATCGCCGGGCGCCGGACGCTGGCCCAGCTGTCGGCGTTCGACGCGATCGTCACTATCGCCATCGGCTCGCTGCTGGCGTCCACCTCGGTCAGCCGGGACCCGAGCTATGTGCAGGGCCTGTCCGTCCTGGTCACGCTGCTGGCGCTCCAGCTCATGGTGGCCGCGGCGCGCCGCCGGTTCCCGCTGGTCCGCCGCCTGGTCGAGTTCGAGCCCGAGGTCGTGCTCCGGGAGGGAGAGGTGTTGCTGGACACGAACCCGTTCGGGGCGCAGCTGACGCGGGGTGAGCTCGAGAGCGCACTCCGTCAGCACGGCGTGTTCGACCTCTCCAAGGCGCGCATCGTCGTGCTCGAGCCCTCCGGCAAGCTGTCGGTCGCCGGGGGCCGGGCCCCGGAGGCGCCGCTGACGCCGTGAGCCGTCTGTGGGGCGCACATCCGGGAACCTGAGCCGTCACTGTGGCGGCCTCAGGAGCATCGGCCGCGGCGCGCCCAACCGGTCGCCGGCCTACGGGCGCTCGACGACCCGCTCTTCCCGACGGGCGAACGGCCGGATGCTCGCGGCGGCGAGCAGCGACCAGACGAGCCCGATGGCTCCGACGATCATGAGGACCCAGCCCACGGCGTCGAGGTCGACGCCCGAGAGCTGGGCGGTCACCGCGAAGGCGACAACCGCGCCGGCGGCGATCAACAGGATGCTGATTCCGATACCCATGCGGGGATCGTTCCCACATCGGACGCCCGCCAGCAGGAGTTCGCGAACCTGTCACCCAACCGCAATGGTCCCGCCGTCGCACACCCGGTCGTGACCCCGCCGTGACGCTTTCGTCACTCCCCGGTTACCGCCCCGGGTAAGGGATTGCAGGACCGGAGGCGATCGAGAGGACACGCGATGGTTTTCATCCCCCGCATGGCGCCGGTCGCTCTTGCCGCCGCCGTCATCCTTGCCGGCTGTGGCGACGACGACGACGAGGCCACCCCGGCGACGAGCACGTCCACGTCGACGACGGCGGCGGCGACGACGTCGACGAGCTCTATCACCTCGACGACCACGGCCGGTGAGGGGGTCGAGCTCACGCAGCTGTGCACCCACGACGAGCGAGGTGTACGCATCACCGTCCGCTACCCCCAGGGGTGGCACGTCAACGACCGGGCCGTTCAGCCCTGCAGCGCATTCGATCCCGATCCGTTCGAGCTGCGGGCCGGGATCGAGTTCCCCAGGACGCTCGCGGTCGTGCTCCGCGTCGAGCCCATCTCGTTCGGTGCGGCGGCGACGGTGTCCGGGCTGCGAGTGGAGGCCGAGCGCCGGTTGACCGTCGACGGACGCCAGGCGGCGCGCCAGGAAGTCGTGAGCACGGGCGAGGGGCTGGGCCCGGCCGGGGTCAGGTCGACGCGGTATGTGATCGACGGCGGGGCGGAGCGTTCCATCCTCGTCACCACCTACGACGTCGAGGGCAACGACTTCGAACGCAGCGTGGACGCCCTGGACGCCATGACGGCCGCCCTGGGGATCGAGCCGCGGAGCCCCTAGCGAACGCGCGGCACTTCAGGAGCTGCCGGCAGTGCCTGCCAGTAGGAGAGCAGCGCACCCGCCGGCGACGGCCATCGAGGCGATCTTGTTCCCACCCATGGTCGCCTCCCGCTCCAGCATCGTCTCGACCTCTTCGAAGCTGGATGTCGCAGGATCGCGGGCCAGCGTCCGCGGCGAGGAAGCCGAAACGAGCGCGGTGGGCTCGCTCGCCGTCACTGAGACCGTGTCACCCGGTCGGCAGTGACGCGCCCGGCCGTCCGAGCCCCGTGGAGCACCGGCGACTTGGCAGGCTGGCGGGATGACGAATCCCGCCGAGACGCCTCCGACCCTCGACGTTCTCGCCGACGAGGAGCCCTCCGCCCGGGAGCGGCTGGCCGCGCTCGTCGAGCAGCGACTGGACGTCCCGATGGCGTTTCTCGCACTGGTGTGGGCCGTTCTCGTCGCCTACGAGCTGGTGGCGCCGGCCGGTCGTCGGGACGAGGTGGCGGTCGCCGGCAACGTCATCTGGGGCCTCTTCGTCGTGGAGTTCCTCGCCAGGCTGTGGGTCTCGGGACGGCCGCTCCGCTTTCTCCGCCGCCGGTGGCCGTCCCTCCTCTTCCTGGCCCTGCCCGCACTACGCGTCCTCAAGATCGTGCGCGCCCTACGGCTCGTCCGCCTCCTGCCCGCGGCGCGGGTGGTGGGCTCCTCCTACCGCACGATCGGTACCGCCCGCTCGCTCCTGGGGGGCCGGCTCGCGTTCCTGGGAGTCACCAGCCTGGTGGTGAT
>DASZOE010000608.1:0-6951 GCA_035550945.1 Acidimicrobiales bacterium | reverse complement strand
TAGTCGATGACGATCATGCCGAGTCCCTCCCGGCTCTTGAGCCGCCGGGCCTTGGCCCGGATCTCCATCACGGTCAGGTGGGGGTTGTCGTCGATGTGGATGGGCGCCTCGGCCAGCCGTCCCACCGCGTGGCTGATCTTGGGCCAGTCGGTCTCCAGCAGCCTCCCGTTGCGCATCCGGCTGGCGTCGACCCGCGCCTCGGAGCAGAGGAGCCGCTGGGTGAGCTCGAGGTGGCTCATCTCGAGTGAGAAGACGAGCACGGGGTGGCGCCCGTCGAGGGCGGCGTGGGACGCCATGCCCAATGCGAAGGAAGTCTTCCCCGTTCCGGGCCTCCCCCCGACGATCACAAGGTTCGAGGGCTGGAGGCCGGCCAGCTGCTGGTCGAGGTCGACGTAGCCGGTGGGGACGCCGATGATGTCCTGGCCCCGCTCGTAGAGGGCCTCGATGTGGTCCAGGTGGCGCTCGAGGAGCTCCCGGATCGGGAGCATCGAGTCGGTGACCCGGCGCTGGGCGACGTCGAAGATGAGGGCCTCGGCCGCGTCGATGGCGGCGAGCACGTCGTCGGGCACGGAGTACCCCATCTCCGCGATCTCGCCGGCGACGGCGATGAGCCGGCGGAGGAGGGCGTACTCCTCGACGATGTGGGCGTAGCGCGTGGCGTTGCCGATGGCCGGCGTGCGGGCCTGGAGGGAGATGATGGTGGCAGGGCCGCCGATGCCCTCGAGGAGTCCCGCCCGCCGCAGCTCCTCGGCGACGGTGACGGGGTCGGCGGGCTCGCCCTGGCCGTAGAGGGCGGTGATGGCCTCGAAGACGTGCCCGTGGGCGGGCTTGTAGAAGTCGTCCTGGCCGAGCTGGGCCTCCACCGCGGCGACGATGGCGTCGCGACTCAGGAGCATGGCCCCGAGCAGTGACTCCTCCGCTTCCAGGTTGTGGGGCGGGACCCGGGCCACCGACCCGGAGGACGATCGGCGGCGGGTGTCCTCGACGGCCTGCACCATGGCGGGCCTCACCCTCGCCGACCGGGGCTGGGGATCGCTAGACCCGAATCCTGTGTACCGACCGGGGGAACACCCGCACCTCGTCCACAGGCGGCTTCGAACACATGTTCGACTCTACCCCGAGGCTGCGACAACCTCCACGGAAAGGCGCAGCTCGACGGCGGTGTGGAGCCGGACGGCGACCTCGTGCACGCCCACCGTCTTGATGGGGTCCTCGACGTGCACCCGGCGCCGGTCGAGGACCACGCCGGTCTGGGCCTCGACCGCGCTGACCAGGTCGGCCGCGGTCACCGACCCGAACAGGCGGCCCTCGGCGCCGGCCTTGGCCGGGATGGTGATGACCGTCGGGGCCAGGCGGCTGGCGATCTCTTCGGCCGACGCCCGGTCGCGGGCGTCGCGGGCGTCGCGCGCCCGACGCATGGCCGTGGCCTGGGCGAGGGCGCCCGGCGACGCCTTGAGGGCCAGCCCTCGGGGCACGAGGAAGTTGCGGGCGTAGCCGTCGGCGACGTCGAGGACGTCACCCTTGAGGCCGACGTTGGCCACGTCGGCCCGGAGGATCACTCGCATCAGACCCCGGCCTCCTCGGGGGCCTCCGCCTCGGAGCCGACCTCGGCGACGGCACCCTCGCCGTCGCCCTCGACGCCGACATCGGCGCGGGCCTCGCCGGGAGGCACGGGTGCGCTCTGCTCGGGCCGTTCGGCGGGCCGGCCGCGCGGCGGCCCGCCCAGGCCCGTGTCGCGCCCGCGGCCCCGGCCGCCACCGCGGCCCTCGGACGTCGAGCGCTGGGTGTAGGGCAGCAGGGCCAGCTCCCGGGCCGTCTTGATGGCGACGGCCACGTCACGCTGGTGCTGGGAGCAGTTCCCCGACACCCGCCGGGCCCGGATCTTGCCCCGGTCGGACATGAAGCGCCGGAGCAGGTTGACGTCCTTGTAGTCGACCCACTCGATGTGCTCCTTGCAGAAGATGCAGATCTTCTTCTTGGTGCGCTTCCCCGTGTCCTTGGGCGCTCGTTTGCGGTCGCGGTCGCGGTCGCGGTCGCCGCCTCCCCGTCCCACTAGAAGGGCTCCTCGCCGTAGTCGTAGGTGGGGGCGGGCGCGGGCCCGCCGGGGCCACCGGGCGTGTTGGCCGCAACCGGGCGAGGCGACCCGTCGGCCGGGCCGCGCCGGTCGTTCTTGCGGATCTCGGCCGTGGCCCAGCGCAGGCTCGGGCCGATCTCGTCGGCCACGACCTCGATCTTGGACCGCTTCTCGCCCTCGGCCGTCTCCCACGAGCGCTGCTCGCGGCGACCGGTGACCAGCACCCGCGCCCCCTTGTGCAGCGACTCGCTGACGTTCTCGGCCATCTCCCGCCAGCAGACGATGTCGAAGAACGACACGGCCTCGCGGCGCTCGTTGGTCTGGCGGTCGTTCCACACCCGGTTGACGGCCAGCCCGAAGGTGGCGTTGGCCTGGCCGCTCGGGGTGAACCGCAGCTCGGGGTCTCGGGTCACGTTGCCCGCCAAGGTGACGGTGTTGCCGTTGGACATCTCCCTCTCACGCTCCGTTCGCGCTCGTGCTCGTACCACTGGCCGCCTCGGGGGCGGCGAGGGTGCTGGGGGGCTCGGGCTCGCCGGGCGGCGGCTCCGAGCGGGACCCCCGGCCGGCGACGCGGTCGGGGATGCGGATGACCTTGTGGCGCAGGACCTCGTCGGCCAGGTGCAGAGCCCGGTCGAGCGTGGCCATGGCCTCGGGTTCGGCGGTGGCCTCCACCAGGACGTAATAGCCCTCGCGCTGGTGGTTGATCTCGTAGGCGAGGCGGCGCTTGCCCCAGCGATCGACCCGTCCGGGCGAGCCTCCGCCCGATCGGATGATGTCGGTGGAACGGTCGACCTGCTCTCGGAGGGCCGCCTCCTCCAGCGTGGGGTCGAGGATGATCATGACTTCGTACGGGCGCATACCCGGCTGTCGCCTCCCTCCGGACCTGGCCTCTGGCGGCGCAGGGCTCCAGGGCGGCTCCCCGGAGCAGGGTCTCGAATCAGCTCATCGTAACCGCTCACCGCGATCAGGATGACAGAGGGGTATGACAGGGTGGCAGTGCCGTTCTGGTCGTGCAGGGAGAGAGGTCGCCGTGGCCGGTCAGGGTCGGGAGTTCTACTGGTGCCTTCGCCACGATCGGGTCGAGGAGGCCGACCAGGCGTGCGAGGCCGACCAGCGCATGGGCCCGTACTCCTCGCCGGAGGAGGCCGCGGCCTGGCGCGAGAAGAAGGACGCCCGCAACGAGGAGTGGGAGCGGGAGGACCGGGAGTGGGAGGAAGGCGGCTGAGCGGCTAGCCGCAGCCCTCGCCGCCCACCACCAGACGGGCGCCCGGGCCGATGCCCAGGCCGGGGAGTCCGCCCTTGGGCACTTCGAGGGCGTAGCGGTAGGGGGCGGCCGCCGAGTGCGTGGGGCAGCCGACGTCGACGGGGCATGGCTCCATGTCGGCGGCCGACACGAAGAGGCCCTCGCTGTCGAACCAGGCGATCGACAGCGGCATGAGCGTGTCCTTCATGTAGAACGCGGTGCTGGTGTCGGCGTCGAAGCGGAACAGCATCCCGACGTGCCGGCCCAGGTCGGTGCGGCCCATGAGCCCGCGCTGGTGCTCCTCGGGTCTGTCCGCGAGGAGGGCGCAATGCTGGGCGGCGGCCGTCGCCGCGCCACCGGGTCCCCCCCGGATGCGGAACGAGATCTCGTCGAGGTCGAGCAGCTGGGGGTCGGCCGGCCGGTTGGCTCCGAGCAGCACGACCCCCGTGAGGACCACGAGGACGGCGACGAGGCCCGACCAGAAGAGAAGCCGGCGTCGACCGCGCCCGCCGTCGACCTCGTCGGTCATGCCGTGCGATCGGCGGGGCCTGACGCGTCGAGGGCCCGGGCCACCTCGTCGCTGAGGTGATAGCTCTCGGCGTCGGAGGGGAAGCGCCCGGCCCGCACGTCGCCTGCGAATGCCCGCACCGCGGCCACGGCATCGGCCTTGAGCGACGCGTACCGGCGCACGAAACGGGGGAGGATCCGGTCCTCGAGGCCGAGCAGGTCGTGGAACACCAACACCTGCCCGTCGCAGTGGGGCCCGGCGCCGATGCCGATGGTGGGAACGGGCACGGTGGCGGTGACGAGGCGGGCGACCTCCAGGGGCACGGCCTCGAGGACGATGGCGAAGCAGCCGGCCTCGACCAGGGCCTCGGCGTCGGTGACGAGCTCCTCGGCGTCGGCCTGCGACTGGCCCTGCACGCGGTAGCCGCCGATCCGGTGGACGGACTGCGGCGTGAGCCCCACGTGACCCATCACCGGGATCTCGGCGTCCACGAGCGCCTCCACCGCGGCGGTCCTGCGCCTCCCGCCCTCCAGCTTGACGGCCGACGCCCCCGCCCGCACCAGCGAGGCCGCGTTGCGCACCGTCTCGGCGTGGTCGAGGTGGTAGGACAGCCACGGCAGGTCGGCGACGACGAGGGCGCGCCGTCCGGCTCGGGCGACGGCGGCCACGTGGTGGGCCATGTCGGCGACGGTCACCTGGAGGGTGTCCTCGTAGCCCAGCACCACCATGGCCACCGAGTCACCCACCAGCACGATGTCGATGCCGGCCTCGTCGGCGATCCGCGCCCCGGGCGCGTCGTACGCCGTCACCATGACCAGAGGGGGCCCACCCTTGCGGGCCCGCACCGCAGGGGCGGTGAGCTGCTGGCTCATCTCGACCCTCCTTCCCCGTCCGGCGCCCGGTGGCTGCCGGCGGTCCGGTCAGTCTACGGGGTGCCCATCGCCGCGGCGGCCGGCGTCATTCCCTGCGTATCCGTTCGGGGACCGTGAAGTCGGGGATGGTGAAGTTCGTCTGTGGAGGGCTCTGCGCCCGCGCCGTCGTGGGCGGGCTCTCCGCCCAGGGTGGGGCCGTGGTCGCCACCGCCGCGGTCGTCGGCACCGGGGCGTCCTTGGGGACCGTCGACGCCGGCGCCCTGGGCGTGGTGACCGCCGGCACGGTGGTGGCCGACTTGTCCCGGTAGCGGATCACGCCGCCCGCGAAGGACTTCCCCCCCAGAGAGGTGGGCTTCGGGAACTCGCTGCGGTCGGGGGCGGCCGAGCTCATGAAGCGGCGCCAGATCTCGGCCGGGAGGGTCCCGCCGCTGACCCGGCTCCAGCCGTGGACGTTGAAGAGGCCCTGAGACTGGCCGCCGGGGTACCCCATCCACACCGCGGTGGTCAGCTTGCGGTTGTACCCGACGAACCAGGCGTCGCCGTAGTCCTCGGTGGTGCCCGTCTTGCCCCAGGCCGGCCCCGTGGGCAGGCGGGCCCGCACCCCCGAGCCCCGGTCGACGACCTGGCGGAGCACGAAGTTGACGACGTTGGCTTGTTCGCGCTCGAGCACCCGCGTGCGCTCGGGCTCGTCGTCGACGATGGTGCTCTCACCCACGGTGACCCTCTTGATCACCCGGGGGTCCGTCTGCATCCCCTCGTTGGCGAAGGTCAGATAGGCGTCGGCCATCTCCAGCACCGAGACGTTGCCCGTCCCGAGGGGGAGGGAGACCACGGAGTTGAGCTTCGACTTCTTGACCCCGAGCTTGCGGGCCATGTCGGCCACCGCCTCGGGCCCGATGGCCATGGTGAGCTGGGCGTACACGGTGTTCACCGAGTTGGCGGTGGCGTCGATGAGGTTGATCCGTCCATAGCTGGCGCCCTCGTAGTTCTCGACCTCCCAGTCGGCCCCGGCGTCGGCCTTGGGCAACACGATCTTGGACGGGCCCGCGAACGACGACTCCACCGAGTACCCCTGGCGCACCGTCTCCGCGAGCAGGAAGGGCTTGAACGTCGATCCCGCCTGGCGACCGCCGCCACCACCCTCGGCGCCCACGGCCAGGTTCACCTTCGACGCGGCCCAGTCCTTGCCCCCGACCATGGCCACCACCCGGCCGTCGGGGTCGAGGGAGACGAGCGCTCCGGCCGGGTCGTTCACCCGGTTGAGGGTGTCGCCGTAGACCGCGTCGTAGGCCAGGTCCTGCAGCCTCGGGTCGAGCGTCGTGTGGATCCGGAGCCCGCCCCGCAGGATCTCGTCGATGGTGTGGGTGCTGAGCAGCTGCTGGCGGACGTACTCGACGAAGTACTCGACGCCCTTGATCGACGACGTGACGGTGGTCTCGCTGGCCTTGCGCGGCTTGACGTACGAGCTCAGCCCGATGGCCTCGGCTTCGTCGGCCTGGGCCCGGGTGATGCTCCGCTGCTCCACCATGGCGTTGAGCACGATGGTGCGCAGGTCCTCGGCCAGCAGGGGGTCGGTGGCCACGTCGCCCTCGGAAGGCGTGCGGATGAGTCCGACCAGATAGGCCGACTCCTTGAGGTCGAGCTGGGCCGCGTCCTTGTCGTAGTACGCCTTGGCCGCAGCCTGGATGCCGTAGGCGCCCCGGCCGAAGTAGACGGTGTTCAGGTACCGCTCGAGGATCTCCTGCTTCGAGTACTTCGACTCGACCTTGACCGCGACGATGGCCTCTTTGAGCTTGCGGGAGAGCGTGCGCTCGTGGCCCCCGCCGACGAATGCGTTCTTGACGTACTGCTGGGTGATGGTGGAGCCGCCCTGGCGCACCCCCCGACGGCGGATGTCGGCCCAGGTGGCCCGGGCGATGCCCAGGGGGTCGATGCCCCGGTGCTGGAAGAACTTGCGGTCCTCGGCGGCGATGACCGCGTCGATGGTGACCTTGGGGACCTGATCGAGCTTCACCGGGAAGCGGTTCTCGTCGCCGTGGAAGGTGGCGATCTGGGCGCCGCTGGCGTCGTACACGATCGACGTCTGGGCCTGGGGGACCTCGGGCGGTAGCGGGACGTGGGTGATCACCCAGGCGACGCCGGCCAGCGCGGTGAGGCCCAGCAGTCCGAACAGGACCCACACCCGCCGGTACCGCCAGAGGATGCTGGGCCGCTTGGGGCGCCGCCGCCCGGGTCCCCGCGGTCGGCCGTCGGG
>DASZOE010000607.1:0-2802 GCA_035550945.1 Acidimicrobiales bacterium | reverse complement strand
ACCCACACCTCCGAGCCCGTCCCCTATATGCTGGTGGACTCCGCGGTCGACGGGCCGGGCGGCACGTACACCGAGGCGGCCACCGCCGCCTACCCGCCTCTGCCCGGCCACTCCCTGATGGGCCGGCTCACCACCCGCCGTTCCGGTGACGCTCAGCGCCAATAGCTGTCGCTGAGCGCCACCAGAACGCAAGGAGGGACGGTAGAATGGCGCCGTCCCGTCCCGGAGGTAGAGCCCGCTGCGGACCCTCGCCCTGGTGGACGGCGAGCACCATCCGCCCGTGATCCGGGCAGCCATCGAACAGCTCCCCACCCGGACGCCCGGCGCCGTCGTGGTGGGAGCAGCCCTGATCGGTGGCGGGGAGAAGCTCGCCGGACCCGACCACCCTGAACTGGGAATCCCGGTCGTCGCCGGGGCCACGCCCGACGAGGCTCTGGCCGCGGGCCTGGACGCCTTCGACCCCGAGCTGGTCTACGACCTGTCCGACGAGCCCGTCCTCGACGCCCGGAGCCGCCTGCGCCTGGCCGCCCGGGCACTGGTCCGGGGGATCGCCTACGCGGGCGCCGACTTCCGGCTCGACCCCCCGCCCCGGCCTCGCCTGGCCCGAAAGCCGTCGGTGGCCGTCATCGCCACCGGGAAGCGCACGGGCAAGACGGCGATCTCCTCGTCGCTGGCCCGCCTCCTCGCCGAGCGGGGCACCCCGCCCGTGATCGTGGCCATGGGCCGGGGTGGGCCGCCCGAGCCCGAGGTGGTGGACCCGACCACCACCGACCTCTCGCCCCGAGGCCTGCTCGCCCTGGCCGACTCGGGGCGGCACGCGGCGAGCGACCACCTCGAGGACGCGGTGATGGCCGGCGTGACCACGGTGGGAACCCGGCGGTGCGGCGGCGGGCTGGTCGGGGCTCCTGTCGACGACACCTTCGGCGCGGGCGTCGAGCTGGCCAACGGTCGGCCCGAGTCCCTGCTCGTCCTGGAGGGGAGCGGGGCCGCCATTCCGCCCGCCCACGCCGACGCCACCGTGCTCGTCGTCCCGGCCACGGCCGATCCCGAGCTGGTCACGGGCTACCTGGGTGCCCATCGGGTGTTGCTGAGCGACCTGGTTGTGGTTACGATGGCGGAGCAATCGCTCGCCGACTCGGGCGCAGCGGTTTCTGTAGAAGGCGTCGCTCCAGCAGCGAGCATCGTCGATCTGGAGAGAAGCGTCCGGGGTCTGGCACCTGGGGTCGCGGTGGTGCACGTCGTGTTCCGACCGTTTCCCCTCGAGCCGATCTCCGGTCGTCGGGTGTTCTACGTCACCACTGCACCGGCGTGGGCCATGAGCCGCATGGCCAGCCACCTCGAGCGAGAGCACGGCTGCAAGGTCGTCGGAACGTCTCCCAACCTGGCCCACCGCCCCGAGCTGGCAGAGGACCTCGAGGGAATGGAGTCCGCCGACGTCCTGTTGGTCGAGCTCAAGGCGGCGGCGGTCGACCTCGCAGCGAGGGTCGCGCTCGAGCGGGGGATGGAGGTCACTTTCTGCGACAACCGGGTGGTCTCCACCGGAGGTGACGGAACGTTCGACGAACTGGCCCTGACCACGGCAGACCTGGCCATCGGGCGCTTCGGCCAGACCCATTCGGCGAAGCGGATTCCCTGAAGAGGAACATGAGCTCTCTCGCCCACCACCACGTGATCATCAGCGACGAGGAGTACCAACTGCCGTACTCCAAGGGGCTGATGGCCTCCGCCATCATGGCCACCGGCCTCGCCCCGGCGCGGGCGTTCCACGTGGCCGAGGTCATCGAGGACCGCCTGGCCGGCTCCGGGCTGCCGCAGGTGTGCCGCAAGGAGCTCGACGACCTCGCCCTGGAGGTGCTGCGGGCCGAGGTCGGCGAGCGGTGGGCGGAGTCGTTCGCCAACTGGCAGCGGGTCCTGGGCCTCGACGTGCCGCTGGTCATCCTCCTGGGCGGGGCCACGGGCGTGGGCAAGTCGACGATCGCCACCATGCTCGCCAGTCGGCTGGGCGTCACCCGGGTGATCCCCACCGACGCCATCCGCGAGGTCATGCGGTCGATGCTGACGGCCGCGCTGTTCCCGACCCTGCACACGTCGTCCTATGACACCGCCGGCCTGGTGAAGGGGCCGCTGCCCCGCACCGCCGACCCCGTCATCGTGGGGTTCAGCGAGCAGACCGCGGCCCTCTCGGTCGGGGTCGAGGCCCTCATCCAGCGGGCCGTCGACGAGGGCACCGACCTGATCGTCGAAGGCGCCCACCTGGTGCCCGGGTTCGTCGATCTGTCCCGCTTCGAGGGCACGGCCGTCGTCGTGCCCCTGGTCGTCACCGTCGACGACGAGGAGGTCCACCGGAGCCACATCCGCAAGCGGGCCAGCGAGGCGGGCAACCGTCCGGCGGACCGCTACCTCGACCTCTTCGCCAACATCCGAAAGATGCAGCGCTACGTGAAGTCCATGGCGCTCCAGCACGGGGTCGCCATCGTCCCGTCGTACAATCTCGACGCCACCCTGTCGCAGGTCATCGAGCTGGTCGTGAGCTCGGCCATCGAGGCCGTGCCCAGCTCGAGCGACGTCGCCGCTCCCGGTACGGCGCCCTCACCGGCCCCCCGTCGGAGGGCCGTGGCCGCGGGCGGGCCGGCACCACGCACCAGGTCGGGCGGGGCTCGTTCCCCGGCCCGGCGAGCAGGGCGGGGCTGGGGCCCCGCCCCCAGAAAGGAACACTGATCATGCCGGGAGGCGACCAATGAGCATCACCCCCCAGGCCTTGGAGCGGTCGGTTCTCGAGCGCAAGGAGCGCGACGAGCTGGC
>DASZOE010000606.1:0-1549 GCA_035550945.1 Acidimicrobiales bacterium | reverse complement strand
GCTCCACCGTGCCGGCGGGCGCCGGGCTCTCCTCCAGCGCGGCCCTGGCGGTGGCGGTCGCCCTGGCCCTGGGGTTCGAGGGCTCGGCCGTGGAGCTGGCCCGGGCCTGCCAGCGGGCCGAGCACCTGGCCACCGGCACCGCCACCGGCATCATGGACCAGCTGACCTCGGCCGCGGGCCAGGCCGGTCACGCCCTGCTCATCGACTGTTCGTCCCTGGAGGTGACGCCCGTTCCCCTCCCCGGCGACGTGGAGGTCGTCGTCGTGGACTCGGGTCAGCGCCGCCGGGTCGCCGCGTCCGCCTACCAGGAGCGGCGGGCCGACTGCGAGGCCGCGGCCGCCCTCGTCGGCGCCCTGCGGGACGCCTCCCTGGCCGACGTGCGCGGCCTCGCCGATGCCCGGCTGCGCCGGCGGGCCCGGCACGTGGTCAGCGAGAACGCGAGGGTCCGGGCTGCCGCCGAGTCCCTGCGGGCGGGGGACGCGGCGGAGGCGGGTCGGCTCATGAACGCCAGCCACGCCAGCCTGCGGGACGACTTCGAGGTCTCCACCCCCGTCGTCGACGAGCTGGTCGAGCGGCTCAAGGCCACGCCCGGCGTCCACGGGGCGCGCCTCAGCGGAGCGGGCTTCGGCGGGTGTGTCGTGGCCCTGGCCGCCCCCGGGAGCGTCGCCCCCGGATGGCGCCTCCGGGCCGTCGACGGGGCAACGGTGGTGCGGCTCTGACGGGAGCGCCGGACGGGGGGCCGGTCAGAGTATGGCGACGCAGTTGCCGGAGCGGGGCTGCTCGACCCGGTCGGCGTCGACCACGACCGCGCACACTTGCTGGAAGCGGATGGCGTGGTCGACCCGGATCGTCCACGGCGAGGGCCCATCCCAGACCGTGGGCTCCTGGCCGTCGTCGAACGAGAAGCGCACCGCGTAGCTCCCGGGCTTGCGGCTGCGGTCGGGCGTGAAGCCCTTCACCGTGAATTCCACGGCGAAGGTGCCGTCGAGCGTGGGCTTCACCGCGGTGATCGCCACCGACCGGGTCGGGGATGCGATCGTGGTCGACACCGGGCTGGCCACCGTCGTGGTCGGGGCCGACGGGTCCTCCCGCGGGACGGTGGTCGGAAGGGGCGCGGCCACGTCGTCTCCGGTCGTCGGCGGCGACGGTGCCCGATCCGGCCCGGCCGCCAGCACCTCCGGCGTGGGGTGGGCCCGCAGGAACTGGATGGCCTCCAGGTGGGCCTGGACGGCCTCGGCCTCGACGGAGGCCCGCTCCTGCGGCGGCAGCTGGCGGGCCAGGCGCACCAGCTCGGCGTCGGCCCGGGCCACGGTGAGGGGATCCCGGGTCACGAGGGCGGCCCGGAGACGGGTCACCGCGTCACGGGTGTTCGCCACCGAGCCGGAGGCCACTGTGGTCTCGCTCCCCCGGTCCCGGAGTAGGGCGGGGCCGGCGACCAGAGCGACCACGACGGCGGCCGCGGCCACGGCCAACCCCGCGGCCACCCAACCCGCCCGGTGGCTCCCGAAGGCGGCGGGCGCCGGCGCGGGCCGGTGAAGCGGGATGGGTT